>JACIYD010000117.1 GCA_014360105.1 Clostridia bacterium | reverse complement strand
CGGGCGAGAACCTGGCACCGGGCCAGATTTACGACAGCAACGCTTACGCCCTTTTCGCGCTGGTGGCGGCCGACGGCGGCCGGCCCCAGCTTTACGGCCCCGTAAGGGACGATCCGGTTCTTTTGCAGGAAACCCTGGCAAGGGCACTGGCCGCAAACGACCTGGTCATCCTTTCAGGCGGCAGTTCGGTCGGCGCCCGCGATTTCACCCGCGAGGTGCTGGCCCAACCGGACGGCAATCTGCTCTTTCACGGGGTGGCCATCGGGCCGGGCAAACCGACCCTGGCGGCAACCCAAGGCGGGCGGTTGCTGGTAGGCCTGCCGGGACATCCGACCTCGGCCATTGTCGTCTACCTGGTGCTGCTCAGCCCCCTGGTCGCCATCGGCACCCACCACGGGGAGTACCGGCGCCTGGTGCAGGCACGCCTCACGCGCAGCGTCGCCTCCCGCAGCGGCCGCGAGGACTACCTCCTGGTGCGGCTTTTCCACAAAGACGACGTTACTTGGGCCGAGCCCCTCCTGGGCAAGTCCGGTTTGCTCTCCCCTCTGGTCGAGGCACACGGACTGGCCGTCATTCCTCTGGAGGACGAGGGCAAGCCAAGCGGGGCCGCGGTCTCCGTTCTCCTACTATAGGGATCAAGGAGAGAGCAGGAGGAAGGCACCGTGACTCGCCGCAACGTCTACCTCCAGAATAAACCCTGGGAAGAAGCCCTACAGGCCTTCCTGGACGAGCTTCGGCGGGCGGGGGCCCTCGACCCCAAAGAGCCGGAGACGGTGCCCGCGCCAGAAGCCATCGGCCGCATCACCGCCCAACCGGTCATCGCCCGCCTCTCGGCGCCTCCGTTCCCGGCGGCGGCCATGGACGGCGTGGCGGTCAAGGCGGACAGCACCTACGGGGCGCGCGAGACGGCGCCGCGGCGGCTGCGGCTGGGCGAGGAAGCGATCGAAGTGGATACGGGCGACCCCCTCCCGCCCGGGTTTGACGCCGTCATCATGGCCGAGGACCTGCATTACCCCGCCCCGGAGGAAGTAGAGATCATCGCCCCCGCCGCTCCCTGGCAGCACGTGCGCCTGGTGGGCGAGGACATAGTCGCCGGCGAGATCCTGTTGCCAGCCTACCACCGCATCACTCCCTACGATCTGGCCCACCTGCTGGCGGGAGGCGCGACCGAGGTCGCGGTTTGGCCCCGGCCGCGGGTGGCCATCGTGCCCACGGGGACCGAACTCGTTCCCGTGGGACAACCCCTCGCACCCGGTCAACTGCCGGAATTCAACAGTCATGTGCTCGCGGCGCTGGTGGAGGAATGGGGCGGCGCGGCGGAGCGCTGGCCCATTGTGCCCGACGACTACCAATGCCTCAAGGAAGCAGTTGAGGCGGCCGCCGCCTCAAGCGACGTGATCCTCATCAATGCCGGCTCCTCCGCCGGCCGTGAGGACTATACCGCCGCCGTGATGGCGGAATTGGGCCGCATCTTCACCCACGGCGTCGCCATCCGCCCCGGCAAGCCGGTAATTCTCGGTCTTGCCGCTGGCAAACCGGCGATCGGCGTCCCCGGGTACCCCGTTTCCGCGGTGCTGGCCGCGGAGCTTTTCGTGCGACCCCTGCTTGGGGCCATCTTGCGTTACAGCCAGCCGCCACGGCCGCGCGCCACGGCCGTACTGACGCGCAAACTCTTCTCCCCTTTGGGCGCGGAAGAGTTCGTGCGCCTGCGCCTGGGGCGGCGCAACGGCTCCCTGGTGGCAGTGCCTCTGGCGCGGGGGGCGGGCATGACCAGGGCTCTTGCCCAGGCGGACGCCCTGCTTCGCGTGCCCCGGCTGAGCGAGGGCTATCCCGCCGGCGCCCGTATCGAAGTGGAGCTCTTGCGCGACCCGGCGGCCATTGGGCAAACCGTGCTCTGCCTGGGCAGCCACGACCTGGCGTTGGATCTGCTCGACAGCCACCTGCGGCGCCTTTTCCCAGGGGAAAGCCTGGCCACCGGGAACGTAGGGAGCATCGGCGGGCTTTTGGCCCTGCGGCGCGGCGAGGCGCACTGCGCCGGCATCCACCTGCTCGACCCCGCTAGTGGCGTCTACAACGTGCCCTACATCCGCCGTTACCTGCCGGACCGTACAGTGACCTTGGTCCACCTGGTGAAAAGACAGCAAGGCTTGATGGTGGCCAAGGGCAACCCGCTGGGTCTGGCAGGCGTTGCCGACCTTGTCCGGCCCGGAGTGCGTTTTGTCAACCGCCAGGCCGGTGCCGGAACCCGGATCTTCCTCGATTACCTGCTGGCGCGGCACGGCATCGAACCGCAGGCAATTGTCGGCTACGAGCGCGAGGTTTATACCCACCTGGCGGTGGCGGTGGCCATTGCCAGTGGTACCGCCGACGCGGGCATGGGCATCCTGGCGGCCGCACGGGCCTTTGACCTGGACTTCCTTCCCCTGGGTGAGGAGGATTTCGACCTGGTCATCCCGGCGGAACTGTGGCCGGAGGAGAGGATGCAGCACCTGGTCGCCGTGCTGCGCGATCCTCTCTTTCAGGCGGCTGTTGCTGCCTTCGAGGGTTACCGGTTGGCGGACTGCGGCGAGATGACGCAGGTTGGGCCGGAGGTGGGCGGCGGTGCTTGACGGTTACGGCCGGGAGATCGATTACCTCCGTGTCTCGGTGACCGACCGCTGCAACCTGCGCTGCCGCTACTGTATGCCGGCCACCGGGGTCAAACAGAAAAGCCACGAGGAGATCCTGCGTCTCGAAGAAATCGTATCTCTCCTGGAAGTAGCGGTCGGATTGGGTTTCAAGCGGGTGCGTTTTACCGGCGGCGAGCCCCTGGTGCGGAAGAACTTTTCCTACCTGGTGGCGCGTACCGCTTCCCTGCCGGGAATCGAAGACCTGGCGCTCACCACCAACGGCACCTTGCTGGCCGAACAGGCGGCAGAACTGCGGCGCGCGGGGCTGAAGCGGGTCAACATCAGTCTCGATACGCTGGACGGGGAGAAATTCGCCCGCCTCACGCGGGGCGGCAACCTGGAGCGGGTCAAGGAAGGCGTGGCCGCGGCGTTGCGGTATAAGTTGGAGCCGGTAAAGCTCAATGTGGTCATCACCCGCGGTTTCAACGAGGACGAGATCGAGGCTTTTGCGGCGCTGACGCGGCAGGAGCCCGTCCACGTTCGCTTTATCGAGCTCATGCCCCTAGGGCAGGCCACAGAATTGAACGGTTTTCTCCCGGCAACCGAGGTTCTGGCGCGGCTTGAGCAGAGCGTTCCCTTGGAGCCGGCGGCGGTGCCGGGCAATGGCCCCGCCCGGTATTACCGGCTGGCCGGCGGCAAGGGAACCATCGGCTTTATTGCCGCCATCAGTCAATGCTTCTGTGCGCGCTGTAACCGCCTGCGTCTTACGGCCGACGGCAAGCTGCGCCCGTGCCTGGAAAGCGAGCACGAGGTGGATGTACGCGGCCCGCTGCGTGCCGGCGCCACGCGAGAGGAACTGGCGGCGCTCTTCCGCGCGGCCGTGGCCGCAAAACCCGCCCGGCACCGCCTCGGACGGCGCACGCCTAGGCAGGACGCAAGAGCAATGTGGCAGATCGGCGGGTAAGGTTCCCGGGCCGATCCTCTGGTGTTGAGCAGGGCCTTATCGGTTGCCGCGTCGGTTCCTGCGGGGCGCCTCTTCTCGGTTGGGTTATAAGCTTGCCGTCGCCCAAGCGCACCGGGGCCTGGGCCCCGGGAAGTGGAGTATCGGAGCAGGGAGAGGATGTCCCTTGTCGTTAACCCATGTCGATGCCCGCGGTGCGGCGCGTATGGTTGACGTTACGACCAAAGAAGAAAGCGTGCGCGAGGCGGTGGCCCGGGGCCGCGTGCGCATGCGGCCCGAGACGCTGCGTCTGATTAAGGATAACGCGCTAGCCAAGGGCGATGTGCTGGCCGTCGCCCGGGTGGCCGGGATCATGGCGGCCAAGGAGACCGGCCGCCTTATTCCCTTGTGCCATCCCCTCCCCCTGGGCGCCTGTACCGTTGCGTTCCGGCTGGATGAGGAAGCGAGCGCGGTGGAAATCGAGGCGCGCGTACGCACGGCGGCGCGCACCGGGGTGGAAATGGAAGCGCTAACGGCGGTGGCGGTGGCCGCGCTCACCGTTTACGACATGGCCAAGGCGGTGGATCGGGAGATGGTCATCGAGGCGGTGCGCCTGGTGGCGAAAACGGGGGGGCGTTGCGGTGCCTATTACCGTGCCGGCGAGGTCCCGCCGGTGGCAGAAGAAGATAAGGAGGAGGGCCATGGGGCTTAGAGGTCGCATCGTCGCCGTTTGCCTCAGCCGGGAAACGGGTGTCCCCAAGGAAAACGTAGGCCGCGGTTACCTGCGGGAAGGACACGGGCTGGAAGGCGATGCCCATGCCGGCCCCTGGCACCGTCAGGTAAGCCTTTTAGGCATGGAAAGCATCGCCAAGATGCGGGCCCTGGGCCTGGAGGTAGGGCCCGGTGCCTTTGCGGAAAACCTCACCACCGAGGGCATCGACCTCTGGCGCCTGCCGGTGGGGACACGCCTGCGGCTCGGTGCGGAAGTGCTGGCAGAAGTCACCCAGATCGGCAAGACCTGCCATACCGGCTGCGCCATTTTCCAAAAGACGGGGAAATGCATCATGCCTCAGGAGGGCATTTTCGTCCGGGTGGTTCGGGGCGGCTGGGTGGCGGCCGGCGATGCCATTGAGGCCTTGGAAGAGGGTAGCGGGCCGGAGGAAGAGCGTGAGACGTGCTGCGGCCACGCTAAAGATACGGTTGAAGGGGGCTGAACGGGTGGAGTTTACCGTAGGCATCCTCACCGCGAGCGATAAGGGCGCCCGCGGCGAGCGCGACGATGTGAGCGCTGCCGTGGCGGCGGAACTGGTCGGCCGCATCGGCGGCCGGGTCGTAGAACATGTAATTTTACCGGACGAAAAAGAGGCTTTGGCCGCCAAACTGCGGGAATGGGCCGACGAGCGCGGCCTTGACCTCATCCTCACCACGGGCGGCACCGGCCTGGGGCCGCGCGATGTAACGCCGGAGGCCACGCTGGCGGTCGCCGAAAGGGAGGTGCCGGGCCTGGCCGAAGCGATGCGCCTGGCCGGGCTCAAAGCGACGCCGCGGGCGATGCTCTCCCGGGCGAAGGCGGTCATTCGGGGACGCACGCTCATCGTCAACCTGCCGGGCAGCCCGCACGGCGTACGCGAGAACCTCGAGGCCATCCTGCCGGCGTTGCCGCATGGCCTGGAAGTACTCCGCGGCGAGGCCCGCGATTGCGCCCGGCCTTGAAAACACCGGGTCTACCCTCTTTTCCCCGAAAGTTCTTGCCTCGGTCCTCCCCGAAATAAATGCCATTGTTTCGGGGCCTACGCCTGGGTTCGCTCCGGCGACGGCAAGCTGCCGGATCGATGTGGTGCGCGAGCCTCGTGCTCCGGCGGGCCCGCGGCTCGTGCGCACCATCCTCGGCGCCACGGGGGCCGCTGGCCCAACCGTGCTTCTCGGTCGGCTTGCGCCTTTGCCTTCCTGGCGCGGTTGCCCACCAGCGAACGTCGCCTGGAGCCGTTCCCGGACCCTGCAAGTTCCTGCCTTGTGTGGGACAATACCCTATCGCGTAACCGCTGCAAATTGCTGCTTCTCTCTATATTGCCGTGTTTACCTTCCACCAGGAAATGCTGCCTAGTTCCCTGCTCTTTTCCCTTGCCCGCCAGCGGGGAAGGAGTGCCCTTTCCCGCCTTGGTCGAGGCGCTTTTCCTGGAGCTCCTCT
>JACIYD010000116.1 GCA_014360105.1 Clostridia bacterium | reverse complement strand
TTGACTGCTCACAAACGTTTTGCCCGGTAACGCGCTCGATGGTCTCCGGCGGGCACCTTTTAAACCAGACGTCGGAAACAGCGTACTTGTTTTCCCAGTACGGCAGGATGTCCTCTTTTAACTCTCGCTTTTCCTCAGGACTGATGTCATACGGGTCGTGCACCCGGGTATCCAGGGTGTCAACCTCTTCGCGCAACCAGATGTTCCACTCCGGGTAGATGGTCTTTGCCCGTTGACGGCACCCTTCACTGCCTACAATAAGTTCGTGCGGCAAGATGAAGATCGTCTTTTCCTCGAGCGTGCGCTTGAAGGCCTTAGCCCGACGGATGATCATCGGCTCGCCTTCCGTCTCCTTCATTACCCTCGTGTAAATGCGCGCTCTTTCCAGACAGACCGAAGGCATCTGCGAGTGGAACTGCATGTTCAGTTTGCGCACACGTTCGGTGGAACCGGCGTCGGTGATTTTTCCGGCCCTCCACTCCATGGTTTTGCGCTGCCCGACTTCGCAAGTCGCCAATGCCATATGAGGTCAAACCTCCCCCCACTTCGTTTTTCCTCGTCCTGCCAACCACCCCGCGCTTACACTGTAAAAGATGACCATCTTTGCAGGTTCGCGACGTGCACCCCCTCTTTCAAAGCCAACCACAGCTCGCGTCGCCTCCCCTTCCTTTGATACCTTTGATACCTCTACCTCACCTCCATGTACTCGGTGCGGTTGATGATGTCATCTTGCACGCTGTCGTCCAGCTCAACGAAGAAGGCGCTATAACCGGCCACTCGCACCAACAGTCCCCGGTATTCCTCGGGATTGGCCTTGGCTTTGCGGAGGGTTCCCGCGTCTATGCAGTTGAACTGCACGTGAAGCCCACCCAGGGCAAAGTACGTTCTGATCAGATCCGCCAGCTTCTTACGGTCTTCCAAGGTGTTGAGCGCGGTGGGGTTATAGCGCTGGTTCAGCAGTGTGCCGTTCGTCGCCTCCTCGTGGTCGATTTTTGCCACGGACCGCATCGCCGCGGACGGACCGTTAACGTCCATACCGTGTTTTACCGAGACGCCGCCGTCAGCCAGCGGAGTGCGCGCCCGCCGCCCACTGGGCAGAGCGCCCACGTTAAGACCAAGCGGCACGTTGGCGGATACGGCGTAGAGCCCGGGTCGATAGTGGCCGCCACGGGGATCCCGGCCCTTTTTCACCTCGCGGCAGTACACATGGCCGACATAGCGCGCTAGCAGGTCGACCTCGTCGATGTCGTTCCCGTACTTTGGTGCATGGTTGAGCAGAATCTGCCGCAGGTCTTCCCGACCCTCAAAGTCCCGGTCCAGTGCCTCAAGCAGCTCCGCCATCGTCATCCTTTTCTCGTCGAAGACCAGCGTCTTGATTGCCGCCAGGGAGTCCGCAGTATCCGCCAGACCGACACCTTGGGGTCCGGTATAGTTAAACCTTGCTCCGCCCCTGGTGCAGTCCTTGCCGGCCTCGATGCACCCGCCCAGCACTACGGAGAAGTAAGGCAGCGGGTAGACCTCCTGGTGCACGTTCTGAATGAGGTTCAGGGTCTCGATCATGTTGCTTACATACCAGGCCACCTGCGCCTCAAATGCCTGCAGGACCTCATTGAAGTCCTTGAACTTCCGCGGGTCACCGGTTCGGGGGCCGAACTGCTTGCCGCAGAGACGGCAGCGGCCGTCATTAAGGGCCAACTCCAGGGCCTTGGCGAGATTCGACATACAGGCGTTCGTCATGCCCAGCGTATCGCCTGGAGACGCCGGCTCAACACACCCCACAATGACGTAGTTACGCGCTTTTTCCAGCGGCACGCCGTCGTTGACCAGAAGCGGAACGATTACTTCGTCGCAGTAGAAGGCCGGCTTGCCCCCGCCCATGCCGCCGCCGGCCTCGCGCACGACCTCGATGGCCTTGAGCAAGAATTCATCGGGGCAGGCGTCGTGGATTCTTACGGAGAGATTGGGTTGCGGGTTGTTGATCTTTTTGTCTGCTTCCAGGCACATGTAGGAAAGCTCGTTGGTGGCGTCTTTGCCGTTTTTGTCTACCCCGCCCAGGTCCATGTCCATCGCAATGGCGAAGCCGCTAAAATACTTGGCGCAGGCGAGATCGTAGGCACGCATGATCTCGGTATGGATGACCCAACACGCCTCCAGCAGCTCTTGTGCCTCTTCCCTGGTGAGCCGGCCTTCTTCGATGTCTTTACGATAGTACGGGTACATATATTGGTCGAACCGACCGGAGGAAACCGCCAAGCCGTTCTGTTCGATATAGCAGATGAGCAAGGTAAACCAGTACGACTGGAGCGCTTCCCAGAAGTCGCGCGCGGGGTTGGCCGGGACCCAGGCACACACCTCGGCAATCTTTTCCAGCTCCCGCCTCCGTTGCGGGCGCGTTTCCGCGCGCGCCATCTCCCTCGCCTTTTCCGAATAGCGCCGTGCAAAGTCAATCACCGCATCGCACGTAATGATTACCGCCTCGTAGAATTGGCGCTTGCTCGGCGCCTCGGGGTCATAAGGCGAAATGGCCGCCAGCTTTTCTTTAGCCTTGTTCATTTGTGCCGCGAAGCCTTCCTTAAGGATCCTTTCAAAATCGGGAACAATATGCCCCAGTGAGCCGCGGACATGAATTTCCGGATGGAAAATCCCGTGCTCATCACCCAACCAGGCCGCGCGAAGATGCTCGGGCAGCCTCTTCATGAGCAGCGTTTCGGTGCATTTATCTTTCCAGTAGGGTAAAATCTCCTCCAGCAGTTCTCGCCGGTCTTCCGGGCTGATCAGAAGGCGGTCTGTGTGGCGTTGGGGAAAGATATCGATTTCCTTCTCAAGATATATTGCCTCCGTCTCGGGAAACAGGGGTGCCGCCCGGTGTTTCCCCGCTTGTTTGCCCACGATCAGCTCGTCCTCCAGAATGTAGACGCTCATGTTGTTCAGTACGTGGTGGAGAGCCTTGGCGCGCCGAAGAATCATCGGCTCTCCTTCCGTCTGCTTATAGGATTCCGTTACAAGTCTTGCTCTTTCCAGACAAATCTCCGGCTTGACCGCCCTGAGCCTCGCATTAAGGCGCTGTGTGCGGTCAAAAAGTACCTGGGCAGGCATGGCGCTCATGGAACTACCCCTCCTCGCAATGGTGCGATTTGATTACCTTCTTACCTGGCAATCAAGCCCCGCATCTTCTACGATGCGTCTTAAAACGTCCATTTTGTCCTTTGTCGGCGGTTCCAGGCCTCTGGTCGGACATTGCTTGCCTATCCTCTCCCATTTGCTCTCGCCCAAGCGATGATAGGCGAGCAGTTCGATTTTGCGGGCGCTCCTGACCTCCTCGCGTACAAAAGCGGCTGTGGCTCGAATGTTGCTCTCGCTATCATTGAAGTCCGGTATTACGGGAATCCTGATCACCAGCTCACGGCGTGAAGGTTCCTCGGCTACCAACTCCGAAACCCTTCGTGCGTTTTGCAGGATGATCTCGTTGGAAACGCCGACCACCTGCCGGTGGCGTTCCGAATCCATGTGCTTGACGTCCATGAAAACGTAGTCCGTATGGGCCACAATGGCCTCCAGGTTCTGCCACGGCCCGTATCCCGAGGTCTCGATGGCCGTGTGAAGTAAGCGACGGTGTGCCTCCTCAAGAAGCTCCCTGACAAACTCGTGCTGAAGTAGTACCTCGCCTCCGCTAACTGTCAACCCGCCACCTGAGCGGCGGTAGAATGGCCTGTCCCTTTCCACAACCCGCAAAACGTCGTCCACCGAGTACGCCGTCCCGGAGATCACCCTTGCTTTCGGGGGGCAGACTTTGGCACATTCACCGCACGCCTGGCACTTGTCCCGGTCGGCAACAAACCCTTCGTCTTGCGAAAAGGATATAGCACCGTGCGGGCAGACCTCGACGCATTTACCGCAGCCAATGCAACGTTTCTTAAAGTAAGCGAGCTCGGGAAACCTGCTTATGCTTTCAGGGTTACAGCACCAGGGACAGTGCAGCGGGCACCCCTTAACGAATACCAGGGTGCGGATGCCGGGGCCGTCGTGGATGGCGTAGCGCTGAATATCGAAAACCAATCCCTTGGTGCCTAGGTGACCATTTCCCTCGTTCTGTTCAATATGGTGAACCACCGCATGCCCTCCTAGTGTCTCGGTTTTAGGCGGCCTAAATGCCCACGATGTGGCTACCGCCGTTGCTGCTAATCACCTGACCGGTGATGTATCCGCCCTCATCGGAACAGAGGAAAGCAATAAGATAGCCCATTTCTTCGGGCTGGGCGAAACGCCTGAGGGGAATCGTTTGCCGCAAGGATTCCAGCACCGCCGGGTCGATGAGGTCCTGGAGAGGCGTCTTCGTCGCGCCTGGCGCAACAGCGTTCACGGTGATATTGTACGGCGCGAGTTCCTTCGCCAGGGCCTTGGTGAAGCCCATCAAACCCGCTTTCGCCGCAGAATAATGCACGTATTGGGGTTCCCCGCACATCCCCCAGATGGAGGAAATGTTGATAATCCGACCCCACCCCAGCTTTTTCATTTGGCCCACGAGGGCATGGCAGCAGTTGAAAGCCCCGGTCAAGTGAACAGACAGCATCCTTTGCCATTCTTCCAGGGGCATTTTTTCGATTTCGCTCGGTTGCCCGGGATGACCGGCATTGTTGACCAGGATGTCCACCTTACCCATCTCGGCTATCGCTTTTTCTGCCATTTCGCCCACTTGCGCCGGGTCAGCAACGTCAGCGAGATATCCGAGTGCGCGCCCACCCAACGCTTTGATTTCTTCGACAGCCTCCTCGAGCGCGCCCGGACTGCGCGGGTCCTCGATCGCGTTTAGGACTACTGTAGCCCCCTGGCCTGCAAGTACGCGAGCGGTCGCCCTGCCGATACCACTGCTGCTCCCGGTGATCAGAGCCACTTTGCCCCGAAGATCGATCAATGCCTTGTACCTCCTTTGCCATGCTCTAGATTGGCTTTAAGCAAACTTAATGCCAGTTGTACAGAAGTATTTAAGAACCCGTTAAACGTCAATAATGCCTTAGAAAGTTCAATGCTTGCAAATTCTTACAGCAAGAACATTCTTGTGAGCGCCATGCAAGAACGGTTCAACCGGCGGCGAAAATCAGGTACTACCGTAAGTCGCATCCGACTTGGCACCGTCAAGTGCGACTTAGGCTTGAAGCTTTTTTGGAAAGAATCTGGTTTGGGACTACTGCGGGCACGGCCTTTACCCTATCCCGAAAGAAAAGGCCGTTTGTGAGGTGGTATGAGGAACAGGAAAAACAAATACAAAACCGAGGACTCAGTGGGCGATGTGCACATCCGACGGCACCTGGTGGCCAAAGTATTTCTTCACCTTCCTCATGATGCTCGATTGGCTTACACCTAGTGCTCTGGCGGCGGCGTAAGTGCTGCCGTACTTGGACAGAGCTTTTCTCACCAATTCCCGTTCGACTGTTTCCACCGCAACCTTGAGCGGCATCAACTCCGGTACTTGCAGGTTACCAAGATCCCCTTGTGCCACCACCTCCACCGGCAAGTCGTTGGCAGAAATCAGATCCGTCTCCGTGGTCAATATAAGTCTTTCAATCATATTCTTGAGCTCTCGCACGTTGCCCGGCCAATCATAGTTGCGTAAGATGTTGATAACTTCTGCCGCAATCTCCTTTTGCTTCCCGTACTTGCTGTTAAATCTGTCCAGAAAGTAGTACACCAACGCGGGTATATCCTCCTTACGCTCGCGCAGAGGAGGAACCCGGATCGGCACCAC
>JACIYD010000115.1 GCA_014360105.1 Clostridia bacterium | reverse complement strand
ATGGTGTATTCACTGATGATCTCCGGTACCTCCGAGGCCAGCCTCACGCCGAGGCGGCGCGCCGCCTGAGCCACGATGGCCTGAATGTCCTGCGGTGTGAGAGGGTCGAAAAAGACTTCCGCGCAGCGGGAGCGCAAGGCGGGGTTCAGTTCTTCCGGATCGCTGGTGGTCGCGCCGATGAGGACGAAGTCGGCCGGCGCCCCCTCCTCGAAAAGTTTCTTGATGTAGCGCGGCACATGCGGGTCATGAGGATCGTAGTAGGAAGACTCGAAGCGAACCCGCTTATCTTCCAGCACCTTGAGGAGCTTGCTCACCAGCAGGGGGTCCATTTCGCCGATTTCATCGATGAAGAGGACACCGCCGTGCGCCTCGCTTACCAGGCCCAGTTTCGGCTCGGGTACGCCCACGTCGGCCAGGTCGCGCCGCGCGCCTTGGTAGATGGGGTCGTGCACGGAACCGAGCAGCGGATTGGTTACCTCCCGCGGGTCCCAGCGCAGGGTCGCGCCGTTGACCTCGATAAAGGGTGCGTCGGGGGCAAAGGGCGCGTTGGCGAGCCTCTTGGCCTCTTCCAGCACCAGGCGCGCTGCCGTCGTCTTACCCACCCCGGGCGGGCCATAGAGAATCACATGCTGCGGAAAGGGAGAGGCCAGCTTTGCTAGTAAGGCGCGCACGGCCCGGTCCTGACCCACGATCTCTTTAAGGCTTTGCGGCCGCATAACCTCGAAGGCCGAGCGGGCGAGCTTGACTTGCTCCTTCTTTTCAAGCAGAGCAAGCCTTTTCAGCGTCTGGGCGTTTTCCGGCCCGGCGGATTCCTTGAGAATCTGCGCCCGCAGCTCCTGGACGTATTCCTCGTGACGCTGCTGCATGCGCTCGGCGATCTTGCGCTCAAGCTGCTCTTCTACAGAGCGCCGCGCCACCAGGTCCGCCAGGGCGTCCTCGATCGCGGCCAGCACCCGGGGAATCTCCCGCATCGGCGGTACCTTCTCCAGAGTCGGGTCGTCGTAGACTAGCTTCTGCAGGCCAAGGACCCGCTCGGCTAGACGCGGCGAGCGCAAGAGCTCCAGCGCTTCCAGCTTGCTCGCCCGTAACACGAGCTGGTCGGCGCCGAATAGCTCGCCGAGAATCTCGTAAAGTGCGGCCACCCGCCGGCCCAGTTGGTTCGCTCCGGCCTTCTGCGCCAAACCGCCCATGGTTAGCTCCTTTCCCCTTCCCCGGTCACTCTTACCGTAACGGTCGCCGTTACCTGCGGGTGCAGCCTGATCGTCACCGGATAACTGCCGACGAGCTTGATGGGGCCGTCCAGTTCTACCTTGCGCTTATCTACCTGCACTTGAAATTCTCTCGCCAGCGCCGCGGCGATCTCTTTGCTGGTCACCGCGCCGAAGAGCTTGCCCCCTTCCCCGGCCCGCGCCCTGATCACCAGTTCACGGCCCGCCAGCGCCGCAGCCTGGGCCCTTGCCCTTTCCGCCAGGCGCTTCTCCTTCGCGGCCGCCGCCTTTGCCTGTGCCTCGAGATCCTCCAGCAGGCCTTCGGCCGCGGGCAGGGCCAGTCCGCGCGGCAGGAGATAGTTGCGGCCGTAACCGTCGGCCACTTCCACCACCGCTCCCCGGCGGCCCAGTTGCGGCACGTCCTGTGTCAGGATCACTTTCACCGGTTCTCCCCTCCTCCGTCGGCCCCCGCAGCCAGCCGCCGCAGGTTCAACAAGGGGTCGAAAAGGCCCGCCAGGGCAAGGACGAGGAGGCCCAGGGGCGGGTAAAAGAACAGCGCGAAAACCGCCGCTGCCTTAACCGGCGGCGGCAGTGCGAGATGACGGTAGAGGTACCCGAGCACCGCCAGACCGCCGAGCCACAGCAGGGGGAGATGGCCGACGAGAATGTTTTGTCCCACGGTGACCAGCAGCTCGTTTGCCCGCCAGTCGCCGAGCAGGAACGAGGCTAGCCCCGCGATGACCCCCCAGGCAAAGGGCCAGGGTACCTGCCAGTGCAAAAAAGGCGGAAGCGCGGGCACCGTGATGCGGCGGCCGGCAAGCCAGCGGCTCAAGAAATACACCGCCGCCGCACCGAGCAAGACTTCCCAAACTATAAGAGCGGGGAAAAGACGGCCCAGAAAGGTAACCAGACTCTCAAGGCTACTCCGCAACCGCTCGCCGCCTATCCCCTGCTGCGCCATGGCCTCCAGCAAGCCGCTCTGGTGGTAAAACTGCATGGTCGCCTCGATCTGCGCCCCAAGCCCCGCACGGTAGGCGCGCCATAACTCCCCCAGCGCCGGTAGGCGTAAGAAAAGACCGGCGAGCATCATGCCCGCGCCGGCCAAAATCGTCTTGCCCGGTGCCTGCCGGCCGCGCAGTGAGACGCCGTAAAGCAAGCCCACGCCGAGGGCCACCGCCGCGCCCGCCAGACCCAGACCCCTTTCTGCCAGCCAGGCCCAGGCGGCCAGAAAAAGCCCGCCCGCCGCCAGCCCGGCCGGGAGCCCCTGCCATGCCACCAGCACACTCAACGGCACTGGCAGGCTGAAGGCCAGCGCCCCCGTGCCGCCGGCTAGCGAGGCGAGGGCAAACATCAAGCCTGCCGTGAGCACAGTCCAGGGCAAATGTCGCACCCGCTTCACCCCGCCAGGCAGACCAAAAGGATTATTCTACCGTATAGGGTAAGAGGGCGATGTTCCGCGCTCGCTTGATGGCCAGGGTAAGCTGGCGCTGGTGGTGGGCGCAGTTGCCGGTGATACGCCGGGGAAGGATTTTGCCCCGCTCGGTAGTGTACTTGCGCAGCCGCCCCACGTCTTTATAGTCGACCACCGGAATATGGTCTACGCAGAAACTGCAGACCCGCTTGCGCGACCTTCGCTTATCCCGCTTTGCCATATGCCGCTCGGTCCGGGATGAGGCCGGACCGCACCTCCTTCCACCATAATATCGTCTGCTCTAGAAGGGGAGTTCCTCTTCGCCCAGGGCCAATTCTTCTTCCAGCCCCTCTGTTTCCACACCCAGATCGGTCAGTTCGTCGGGCTGACGCGGCCGGTCGAGAAAGCGTACGGTATAAGCGACCACTTCGGCCGCGCGCCGGCGCACACCGTCGCGCCCCTCGTAAGTGCGCGTGCGCAGCCGTCCGTCCACCGCGACCAGCCGGCCCTTGCCGAGGTTGTTGGCGCACACCTCCGCCAGCTTCCGCCAGGTAACGATGCGGATGAAGTCGGTCCCTTTTTCCCCTTCGCGGTTGCTGTAGGGGCGGTCAACCGCCAGGTCAAAGCTGGTGACCGCTATACCCTCCTGGGTGTAACGCATCTCCGGATCGCGGGTAAGCCGGCCAATGAGGATTACCCGGTTAAGCATCCTTAATCCCGCCCTTTCACGCCTGCCGGACCGCTTTTTCCACGCGGCGCGTGATCAAATAACGGATCACGTCATCGCTGATCTTAAATACCCTTTCCAGTTCCTGCGCCGCCTGCGGCCGGCCGCGAAAGTAGACCAGGACGTAGTACCCTTCGCGGAACTTCTTGACCTCGTAGGCCAGCCGCCGCTTGCCCCAGCGGCTCACCTGCTCCACTTCTCCCCCCTGGTCGCGAATGAGTTGGTTAAACCGTTCGATCTGCGCTGTAATTTGCTCCTCGTCCAGGTTGGGGCGGAGCACATACATCACCTCGTAAGCACGCAAGGGCGACACCTCCTCCCTTTGGCCTTGTGGCCCCGCCCGCGCGGCCCTGCGGCCGCCGGGGGAGCAGGGATCTTGTGCCCTGTAGGGCTCGCCCTATTATAGCACAGCTAAGGAGCACGAACAAGAAAAGAGGCGGAGGTTAGGGGCGGTCGGGCCCCCGACCGCCTCGCTGCTCCGGCGCGACGTGGAAACGGAAATGAATCACGTCGCCGTCCTGCACCGGGTAGTCGCGGCCCTCCAGCCGCACGAGCCCGCGCTCCCGCGCCTCGGCAAGGCTGCCACAGGCTAGCAACACGGCATGGTCGACCACCTCGGCGCAGATGAAGCCGCGGGCGAAATCGCTGTGAATTTTGGCCGCCGCCTGCACCGCCGGCGTACCCGCGCGCACCGTCCAGGCGCGCACTTCCGGGCCATCCACGGTAAAGAAGGTGATGAGCTGCAGCAGGCGGTAGCCCTCTTGTACCAGTTCCTCCAGGCCCGAACGCGCCAAACCGTAGGCGCGCATGAAGGCGCGCCGTTCTTCTTCCTCGTCCAGTTCCTCCAGTTCCGCTTCCAGGCGGGCACAAAGGATAATGAGGGGGCAGGCGCGCTGCGCCGCATACTCTCTTAAGGGGGCGATCCTTTCTTCGGCAAGGGGCAAGTCTTCTTCCCCCACATTGGCCACGTAGAGCATCGGCTTGGCCGTCAACAGCGGCAGGCCACCGACGTTCTCCGCTGCCTCGCGCGCCGGCTCACCCCGGTCGAGCCGGGCCACCAGCGCTTCCAGACGGACCAATTCCTCCCGGCTCCCCGGGTCGCCCGCCTTAACCTGGCGCCGCAGCTTGTCCAGATGTCTCTCAAGAAGCTGCAAGTCGGCCAGGGCAAGCTCGGTATCCACGATGCCCGCATCGCGCACCGGGTCGACCGTGCCCTCGAGATGGCTCACCTCTTGATTCTCAAAGCAACGTACCACATGGGCGATGGCATCCACTTCCCGGATATGTGCCAGGAATTGGTTGCCCAGCCCCTCCCCCCGGCTCGCCCCCCGCACCAGCCCGGCGATGTCTACAAATTGCAGGGTGGCCGGCACCACCCGCTGCGGTCGGAAAAGCCGCGCCAGGCTTTCCAGCCGCGCGTCGGGCACGGGCACCGTCCCGACATTCGGTTCGATGGTACAGAAGGGATAACTGGCCACCGCCGCCTGCGCCCGGCTTAAGGCGTTAAAAAGAGTCGACTTGCCGGCATTGGGCAGGCCGACGATACCGCAGCGAAAACCCATTTACTTCATCCCTTATGCGAGGGTGGCCCCCCCAAGGTGACCAACACCGCTTTGACGCTCTTCTCGAACTTGCGCCGCGGCAGTAAGACCTGATGGCCGCAGCCCAAACATTTGAGGCGGAAGTCCATACCCGTACGCATGATTTCCCAGCGGTCGCTGCCACAGGGGTGCGGTTTGCGCAGTTGGACGACGTCGCCCAGGGCGTAGCGCTGCATCGGTTTCTCCCCCACCCTCCTGAGGCCTGGTCCGGGCGACCGGCGTTAACGGCAGACTGCC
The DNA here is from genome assembly GCA_014360105.1 of Clostridia bacterium. Taxonomy (GTDB): domain Bacteria; phylum Bacillota; class DSM-521; order Neomoorellales; family SLTJ01; genus JACIYD01. The sequence continues at coordinate 566 of JACIYD010000115.1, read as the reverse complement.
GATCCGGCGAGCCGCCTACAGGTTAAGCACCTTTTCGGCCCCGGCCAGGGCTTCCACTATGCCGTACATGTTGGTCATGCTGCCCACGCAAAGTTTTTCCTTCAGACCGTAATAATCAAGGCAGGTAGCGCAGGCCGCGATCTCCACGCCCTTTTGCTCAAGGAGAAGGAGGCTGGCCAGCACCGGCGACCCTTCGCAAGCAAGCTTTACCCCAGCGTGGAGGAGAAAGACCTTTTGGGGCAGGTGGTCGGCCTGGGCCAGAGTGCCTAGAAAACTCTGCATCAAAAGGCGACCCAGCTCCTCGTCGCCCCGGCCAAGGGTGGCGCCGCTGATCAGAACGACCAGACCGGGGACCGGGTTGACGGACTGTTCCAGCCCCGTCGGCTCTTCGCGTGTAATGCGGTCTACCTCCAGGGACTGGCTGCGGGCAAACCTGACGACGTTATCCCGGGCCACCTCATTGTCCACCAACGCTACCAAGACGCCAGCCTCCATTTCCTCCAAAGCCTTCTTGGTCTGGAACACGGGCTGGGGACAGCTCAGGCCACGCGCGTCGACGATTCTCT
>JACIYD010000114.1 GCA_014360105.1 Clostridia bacterium | reverse complement strand
GCTGGTAGCTGGCCCCGGGGTATACATCTGCGACGAGTGCATCGAGCTCTGCAACGAGATTATTGAAGAGGAGCTCAGCGAGGAACTGGGTTACGAAATGGGCGAAGTGCCCAAGCCCAAGGAAATCCGCGAGATCCTCGACCAGTACGTGATCGGCCAGGACCTGGCCAAGAAGGTCCTTTCCGTGGCCGTCTACAACCACTATAAACGGATCAACCTCGGCGGCAAGGTCGACGATGTCGAGCTGCAGAAGAGCAATATCCTCATGCTCGGACCGACCGGGTGCGGCAAGACCCTGCTTGCCCAGACCCTTGCCCGCATCCTGAACGTGCCCTTCGCCATTGCCGATGCCACCTCGCTCACCGAAGCGGGTTACGTGGGCGAGGACGTGGAGAACATTCTCTTAAAGCTGATCCAGGCTGCGGATTACGACGTGGAAAAGGCAGAGAAGGGAATCGTCTATATCGACGAGATTGATAAGATTGCGCGTAAATCGGAGAACCCTTCGATCACGCGCGACGTTTCCGGCGAGGGGGTGCAGCAGGCCCTCCTCAAGATTCTCGAAGGCACGGTGGCCAGCGTTCCACCTCAGGGAGGACGGAAGCACCCGCACCAGGAATTCATTCAGCTTGACACGAGCAATATTCTTTTCATCTGCGGTGGCGCCTTCGACGGGCTGGAGAAGATCGTGATGAACCGTACTGGGAAAAAGGGGCTGGGCTTTGGTGCCGAGATCCGCGGAAGGCAAGAACCGCGCCAGGTTGGCGAGATCCTACGCCAGGTGCTGCCGCAGGATCTGCTGAAGTACGGGCTCATTCCGGAGTTCGTCGGCCGTTTGCCCATCGTGGTCGCCCTGGACGCGCTGGACAAGGACGCCCTGGTACGCATTCTCACCGAACCGCGCAACGCCCTGGTACGCCAGTACCAGAAGCTCTTCGAACTGGACGGCGTCACCCTGGAGTTTACCCAGGAGGCGCTGGAGGCGGTGGCCGACGAGGCGCTGCGGCGTAATACCGGAGCGCGGGGCTTGCGGGCCATTTTGGAGGAAGTGATGCTGGACGTGATGTACGAGGTACCCTCACGCGGCGACGTAACCAAGTGCGTCGTGACGAAAGAGGTAATCCTGCGGCAGGAAAAACCGCTGCTGCTTACGGTGGAGCGCAAGAAAAAGAAGGAAGAGACGGCCTAGGTCGGGTCCAAATAAGTAATGCCTCCGGCAGCAGGCTCCGCGCCTGCTGCCGTTTTTTGTGGCGGCGGCCCCCTTTCCCGTTGGCATAAAAAAGCAGAGGCGCGTTCATAATAACAAGCGCATGAGGCTCGCGGGAAAGGAGCGGTGCCGGATGGCGGAGTGGCAGGCCGGCATGGGCGTTTTTGGTTTGGTGCAACTGTTCTTCATCCTCGTCATCGGCATGTACTTCTGGAACCTGTTGCGGAGCCAACAAGGAAACCGCGTGGCCGTGGAGCGGGAATCGCGGAAGGAACTGGAAAGACTGGAAAGAATGAGGCAGATCTCCCTTACCGAGCCATTGGCGGAAAAGACGCGGCCCACCAGCTTCAAGGAGATCGTCGGCCAGGAAGACGCGGTCAAGGCCCTGCGGGCCGCCCTATGCGGCCCCAATCCGCAGCACGTGATTCTCTACGGCCCTCCGGGGGTGGGGAAGACGGCGGCCGCGCGTCTGGTGCTGGAAGAGGCAAAACAAAACCCGCATTCGCCCTTTAAGAAGGACGCCAAGTTTGTCGAGATCGACGGTGCCACGGCGCGCTTTGACGAGCGGGGCATCGCCGACCCGCTGATCGGCTCCGTGCACGACCCCATCTACCAGGGTGCCGGCCCCATGGGTATTGCCGGCATCCCCCAGCCCAAGCCGGGTGCGGTGACCAAGGCCCACGGCGGCATTCTCTTCATCGATGAAATCGGAGAACTTCACCCCATCCAGATCAACAAGCTGCTCAAGGTGCTCGAGGACCGCAAGGTACTGCTGGAAAGCGCCTACTACAGCTCCGAGGATACCAACATTCCCGGCTACATTCACGACATCTTCCAAAAAGGCCTGCCGGCGGATTTCCGGCTCGTCGGTGCCACCACCCGCCTGCCGGAAGAAATCCCCCCGGCCATTCGTTCCCGCTGCCTGGAGATTTTTTTTCGGGGTCTGTTGCCGGAAGAAGTGGCGCTCATCGCGCGGAACGCCGCCCGCAAGATTGACTATCAGATAAAGGAAGAAGCGGTGGCAGTGCTGCAGCGCTACGCGACCAACGGCCGGGAGGCGGTAAACATGGTCCAGATCGCCGCCGGCCTGGCCATGACCGAAGGCCGCAGCACCATCACCCGGGAAGATATGGAGTGGGTGGTGAACAGCGGCCAGTATTCGCCCCGGCCCGAGCCGAAGATCCCGGGAGAGCCGCAAGTAGGCCTGGTGAACGGTCTGGCGGTTTACGGGCCGAACATGGGCACCGTCCTGGAGATCGAGGCAAGTGTCATTCCCGTCCCCAAGGGGCGCGGCCAGTTGGTCGTTACCGGTGTGGTAGAAGAGGAAGAAATGGGAAGCCACGACGGACGTCGCGTGCGACGCAAGGGGCTGGCGAAGAGCTCCGTGGAAAACGTGCTTACCGTGCTGCGCCGTCACCTGAACGTGGATCCTAGGAGCTACGATATTCACGTTAACTTTCCCGGGAACATCCCCATCGACGGGCCCTCGGCCGGGGTAACCATCGCCACCGCTGTCTACTCGGCCATCAACGAGATTCCGGTGGACAATACGGTGGCCATGACCGGCGAAGTATCCATCCGCGGTACGGTACGCCCTGTAGGCGGGATCGTGCCCAAACTGGAAGCCGCACGGCAGGCGGGCGTAAAGAAAGTGCTCATCCCCGAGGAGAACTGGCAGGTCTCCTTTGAACGGCTGCCCAACCTCAAGGTTGTCCCGGTGAAGACTTTAAGCGAGGTGCTGCACCACGCCCTGTTGGGCGAGCCGCGGGGGATGTGGCGCTCTTCGCGCGAGATCTTTACCTCACCTTCCCGCATGCTTCAAGGCTGACGCGCCTGGCGTTACCTGTTGGCCGTCCGTCGCGTTCGCCTCTTCTGGGGTTCGACCCGGAGGCAGCCCGGGCGGCGTTCCTCATTTTGGGGCGCTCTACAACGTATCCCATTTTTGCCGGGCGGTCTTTGGCTCCCAGGGTAAGACGATCACCCAGGCCAAAGCCTCATTTGGCTGGGCGGGGTGGAGGGATAGACTGGAAGCCGCCAGGGTTGCAGGAAGACAACTTCATCGCGTAGAATATAGGTGCGACCTCTTAGATGATTGGGGGTGAGGAAGGATGTTACGGATCCAACGTGGTAGCGACCTACGCGAAATGCCCCTGTTACCCCTCCGGGGCGTTATTGTTTTCCCCCACATGGTGGTCCACCTGGACGTCGGTCGCGACAAGTCGGTGGCGGCCATCGATCAGGCGATGATGGGCAACCGGCAGCTCTTTCTCGCCATGCAGAAAGAAGCCCAGACCGACGAGCCCGGCGAAGCGGATATTCATGCGGTGGGGACCGTGGCCGAGATCAAGCAACTGCTCAAACTGCCCGGCGGCACCATCCGTATTCTGGTAGAAGGGCTGGTACGAGGGACTATCCTCCGCTACCTGCGCCTCGAGCCTTTTTTCGAAGTGCAGGTTCACGTGCATGCGCAGCCAGCCGAGCACGATGTGGAAGTAGACGCGTTGGTGCGGGCTCTCGTCGAGCAATTCGAGCAGTATGTGAAGAATAGTAAGAAAATCCCTCCCGAAACGGTGGTTTCCATCGTTGCCCTGGACGACCCGGGACGCCTGGCCGACGTCATTGCCTCCCACCTCGCCCTCAAGCTGGCCGACAAGCAGGCGCTGCTGGAAGCTATAGAAATCAAGGAACGGCTCGAACTGCTGCTGCGCATTCTTGCCCAGGAAATGGAGATTCTGGAACTGGAACGCCGCATCAACATGCGAGTGCGCAAACAGATGGAGAAAACGCAAAAAGAATACTATCTGCGGGAGCAGATGAAGGCGATCCAGAAGGAACTGGGCGAAAAGGACGAGCGGGCGGCCGAGGTGGAGGAGTTGCGCGAGCGCATCGCCCGGGAGAAACTGCCCAAGGAAGTACGGGAAAAGGCCTTGAAGGAAGTGGAGCGGCTGGAAAAGATGCCCCCGGTGGTGGCCGAGGCTACGGTAGTACGCACTTACGTGGACTGGCTTCTTTCCCTACCCTGGGCCAAGCAGACGCGGGACCGCCTTGATATCCGCCTGGCCGAGAAGATCCTGGACGAGGACCATTACGGTCTGAAAGAGGTCAAGGACCGGATTCTTGAGTACCTGGCCATTCGCAAGCTGGCCAAAAAAATGAAGGGACCCATCCTCTGCTTTGTCGGACCGCCCGGCGTGGGCAAGACCTCCCTGGCGAAATCCATTGCCCGGGCGATGGACCGCAAGTTCGTGCGCATTTCGTTAGGTGGTATCAGGGACGAGGCCGAAATCCGCGGCCACCGGCGCACTTATGTAGGGGCTTTGCCGGGACGCATCATTCAGGGGATGAAACAGGCGGGGACGAAGAACCCGGTTTTCTTGCTGGACGAGATCGATAAGGTCGGCACCGATTTCCGCGGCGACCCCACGTCGGCTTTGCTGGAAGTGCTGGACCCGGAGCAAAACCACACCTTCAGCGATCACTATATCGAGGCACCGTTTGACCTTTCCAAGGTGCTCTTTATTACCACGGCGAACGTGCCTCATACCATTCCCCGGCCGCTGCTCGACCGCATGGAGGTCATTACCATCTCCGGTTACACCGAGGAAGAGAAACTGCAGATCGCGCTGCGACACCTCTTGCCTAAGCAGCTTAAGGCGCACGGGCTGAAGACACGGCAACTGCAGGTTTCGGAGAACGCCATTCGGCGCATTATCCGCGAGTACACCCGGGAAGCCGGGGTACGCAACCTGGAGCGGCAGCTCGCTACTATCTGTCGCAAGGCAGCACGTGACATCGTCGCCGGCAAGACGGAGGCGGTGAAGGTATCAAGCCAGAACGTGGACCACTGGCTGGGCATCCCCCGCTACCGCTACGGGCTGATCGAGGACCATCACCAGGTCGGCGTGGCCACGGGTCTTGCCTGGACGGAGAACGGCGGTGAACTCTTGAGCGTTGAGGCGACGGTGCTCAAGGGGAAGGGACAGCTCACGCTCACCGGTAAACTGGGAGAGGTGATGAAGGAATCCGCCCAGGCGGGCTTTAGCTATATCCGTTCCAAGGCGAGCGAACTGGGGATTCCCGAGGATTTCTACGAGAAGTTCGACCTGCACATTCACGTGCCCGAGGGCGCCATCCCCAAGGACGGGCCCAGTGCCGGCATTACCATGGCTACCGCGCTTGCCTCTTCCCTGACCAACCAGCCGGTGCGGCGCGATGTGGCGATGACGGGTGAGATTACCTTACGCGGGCGGGTCCTCCCGGTAGGCGGTATCAAGGAAAAGGTGCTGGCCGCCCACCGTGCGGGCATTAAAACCGTCATTCTGCCCAAGGAGAACGAGAAGAACCTCGAAGAAATTCCGGCCAATATCAAACGCAAGATGCAGTTCATCCTTGTAAGACACATGGACGAAGTGCTCCCCCATGCCCTGGCCAACGGCCAGGCCAACCAATGACCGCCGACAAGCCGGGCGCGGTACCGCTTCACCCCAATAGCTTCCCGGTCATGCCTTGCCCTTGACTTTGTTCCTGCCGCTCATTTAAGATAGGGAAAAGGAAATGGCT
>JACIYD010000113.1 GCA_014360105.1 Clostridia bacterium | reverse complement strand
CGCACCATCTCCTTAACCTCTTCCCGCGAAAGACCGTGGGTGAGGCGAAAAGAGACATCCCGCAACAGGTCCACGTAAATGCCGCCCAGGCCAAACATGAGTAAGGGACCAAACTGCAGGTCTCTGGTCACGCCGACGATCAATTCGATCCCCGGGGGCATCATCCGCTGGACCTCGACCCCGTATACCTCTGCCTGCGGCAGGTGACGGTGGACACTTTCCAGGATGTCAAGGTAACCCCGGTAAACCGCCTCCGGTGTTTTGAGGCCTACCTTCACCCCTCCCACGTCGGTCTTATGCACGATCTGCGGCGAGGCCACTTTAAGCACGACCGGGAAGCCGACCGTGTGCGCCGCCGCTACCGCCTCCTCGGGTCCGGTAGCCAGGCGTGTGGCCGCGCAGGGAACACCGTAGGCCTCGACCACCGCCGCCGCCTCATGGCCCAAGAGAATAACGCGCCGATCCTGACGCACCTTGCGGAACACTTCTTCTACCGTCTCGGGCTTGAGGCCTGCAAAGGTAAGACCGTCCTGCCTGCGCGCGGCACCACGGCGGAAACCGGCGTAGCGGGTGAGCCCCGCCACGGCGGCCACGGCGCGCTCCGGCGCAAAATACGCAGGTATCCCCGCCTGCTTTAACGCTACCGTTGCCCTTTCGACGGTCTCCCCGCCCATTAGCGCTGCGGCCATCACTTTGTCCGGATAACGGCGGTGGGTCTCGATCATTAGCCGCGCCGTTTCCTCCGGCATGGTGCCGGCCTGGGGCGTCAGAAGTACCAGGATACTGTCGACATTGGCATCACGCGCCACATACTCCAGGGCGACGGCGTAGCGCTCCGGCATCGCATCGCCCAACACGTCAACCGGGTTGTAAATGCTGGCTTCCGGCGGCAAGCTGGCGCGCAACCCTTCCGTCGTTTCTTTAGTAAAGCGCGCCATTTCAAGGCCGTTCAGTTCAATGGCGTCACTGGCAAGGATGCCCGGCCCGCCCGCATTGGTAACCACGGCCACGCGCTTGCCCCGGGGGAGGGGCTGGCCGGCAAAAGCCAGGGCAAGATCGAACAGTTCTTCCATGCTTTCCGCCCGGAAAACGCCGCACTGGCGAAAGGCCGTTTCGTAGGCCACGTCGCTGCCCGCCAGCGCCCCGGTATGGGAGGAAGCGGCCCGGGCACCGGCCTGGCTTACCCCGGACTTGATGACGATGATGGGCTTCTCCCGGGTGACCTCCCGTGCCGTATGGACGAAGCGCGCCCCGTCACTAATGTTCTCCAGATAACACAGGATGACTTCTGTCTTGGGATCGGTTGCGGCCGCGGCGATGAAGTCTACTTCGTCCAATCCCGCCTTATTGCCCAGGCTCACAAACCGGCTAAAGCCTAGATCTACTGCTACGCTCCAGTCGAGGATGGCCGCTCCCAGGGCGCCGCTTTGGGAAAAAAAGGCAATGTTCCCGCGCCGCGGCATGCGCGGGGCAAAGGTGACGTTCAGCGGCGTATGGGTATCGATGATGCCCAGACAGTTGGGCCCGACCAATCCCATGCCGTAGCGCTGGCACACCGCGGCCAGATCCCTTTCCCGCTTGCTCCCCTCACTGCCGATTTCCTTAAAACCGGCCGTAATTACCACCAGGTACCGTACACCCTTTTCCCCGCACCGGCGGGCCACCTCCACCACGCCCGGCGCGGGAATGACGATAACCGCCAGGTCTACCGGACCCGGCACCGCTTCGATGGAAGGGTACGCCGGGTACCCCAGGACGGTTTGCGCGCCAGGATTAACGGGATAGATGCGACCCGGGTAGCCGCATTCAATTAAATTGCGGATTACCGTATGACCGAGCTTGCCCGCTTTGTTGGAAGCCCCGATGACGGCGACTGCTTGTGGTTCAAAGAGAGACGTTAGTTGCGACATCTTCATGCCCCCCATGGTCAGGCGCAGGTCGGCTCTATCCCGTTCTTTCGCCAGTAAGCAAGTCATTCCTTTTTCCTGTCGCGTATTCGTAATTGGAATAATGGATTAAAGAGATGAATTCTTTGAGCAGGCCCCGATCTTTTTGCCCGCTGCGCTCCACACCGCTGCTTGCGTCCACCGCGTAGGGTCGCACCAGCCTGATGGCCGCCAGCACGTTTTCCCTGTTCAGGCCGCCCGCCAGGATTAGCGGCCCCGGCCAAGACCGCCGCAAGGCAGCGGCCGTCCTCCAGTCAAAGGTCACGCCCGACCCCCCGTACCGACCTTCTATCTTGCTGTCTAAAAGGATAGCCGCTACTTCGTATCGGCATACCTCGGCCAACAAAGAGGCAGGGTCTTGTCTGTCCACGCGCAGGGCCTTGATCACTTTCAGGCCCGGACCGAGCCGACAATGCTCGGGAGGTTCGTCACCGTGCAGTTGGACGGCGTCCAGGCCGCAAAAGCGGGCTACCCTCCTGATGTGATCCGGCGCCTCGTTCACAAAAACGCCCACCCGGGTGATGAAGGGCGGCAGACGGCGGCAAATGGCCGCCGCCTCTTCCGGCGTTACTTGCCGGGGGCTGTCCGCAAAGACAAAACCTAGGGCACTCGCCCCTGCCTCGATCGCCCAGAAGGCCTCCTCCAGAGAGCGAATGCCGCAAATCTTCACCCGTACCGCCGACACCGTTAATGTACCCCCAACAAGAGAAATACACTCGCCCCCTACGCTCCCACCAGTTCCCGTAATTTGGCCGCTGCATCATTACTGGTTACCAGCGCTTCCCCTACCAGAACGGCGTCCACGCCTGCCTCCGCCACCCGCCGCACATCTGCCGCGCATTTGAGGCCACTCTCGCTTACCACAACCACTCCCGGGGGTATGAGCTTTACCAGGCTCTCCGTGACGCTGAGATCCGTACGGAAGGTGCGCAGGTCGCGGTTGTTAATGCCAACAAGGTCTGCCCCAGCCTCAAGCGCCCGTTCCAGTTCCGCGGCGCAGTGCACCTCTACCAGGGCGGCCAGGCCAAGATCAGAGGCCAACTCAAGCAACTCCGGCAGTATATTCCCTTCCAGGGCGGCCACAATGAGAAGTACCGCGTCTGCTCCGACCACCCTGGCCTCATAAACCTGGTAAGGGTCAACGATAAAATCCTTCTGTAACACGGGGAGAGGGCTCACCCGCTTAACCTCGCGCACGAACGCCAGGTCCCCTCGGAAGAAGGCCTTGTCGGTAAGCACCGAAATGGCGGCCGCGCCCCCATCCGTATACGCCCGCGCCAGGTCCGGGGCCGAAAAACGGCGGCAGAGGAGCCCTCGCGAGGGCGAGGCCCTCTTTATCTCGGCGATGAGCCTTACCGGGCCGTTATCGCGCCTCACCGCAGCGGAGAACGGGCGGATCGGCCCTGCGTTCTTGGCCGCCGCCGCCAGCTCGCTCAGCGGCCGGCGACTGGTGCGCTCTGCCACTTCCTGCCGCTTGTGAAAAAGGATGCGCTCCAGCATTACGCCGCCCACCGGCGACTAAAAGCCACCAATTCCTGCAGCTTGGCATGAGCGCGGCCAGAGTCCACCGCTTGCGCCGCCAAGGTGAGGCCGTGCCTGACATCGCTCACCTTGTCCCCGGCCAGGAGAGCAAAAGCGGCATTGAGCAGGACCACGTCGCGGCGCGGTCCCGGCTCACCCTCAAGAATGCGACGAATGATGGCTGCGTTCGTGCCCGCATCTCCTCCCTGAAGGTCGGCAAGGCCGGCATAGGGAATCCCCACTGCGCGGGGGTCAAACTCGTAAGTGCGCACCGTACCATCCCTAAGTTCGGCCACCAGGGTCGGCCCGGTAACGGTGACTTCGTCCAGTCCGTCACAGCCGTGGACGACAAAGGCGTGCCGGGTGCCGAGGCGCCCCAGAACGCGGGCGATAGTCTCGACCAGCCTTTCATCGTAAACGCCGACCAACTGAACCGGCGCGCCGGCAGGATTACAGAGCGGGCCCAGCAGGTTGAAAACGGTGCGGATACCGAGCTCCCGTCGTGGCCCGGCAGCATGGGACATGGCGCGGTGGAAGGTAGGAGCAAAAAGGAAGCCCAGCCCTACCTCGTCCACGCACCGGGCCACCAATAAAGGCGGTAGATCTATGGCCACCCCCAAAGCCTCGAGCACGTCGGCACTGCCACAGTTGCTGGAAACAGAACGGTTGCCGTGTTTGGCCACGGGGAGACCACAGGCTGCCACTACCAGAGCGGCAGCCGTAGAAATATTGAAAGTACCGCGGCCATCGCCTCCTGTGCCGCATGTATCGACCAGCAGCGACTGCCTGGTCGGCAGCTTTTCCGCCTTCGCCCGCATGGCACGGGCCAGACCGGTCACCTCGGCCACAGTCTCCCGTTTCAGGCGCAAAGCGGCGAGAAAGGCGCCAATTTGGGCGGGCGTGGCCCGGCCTTCCATAATGGTAGCCATGGCCTCCTCGGCCTCGGCTTCATGCATATCCAGACCTTCGACCAGGCGCGCGATGCTCTTTGCCAGGCTCATTTTTTCTTTCGCCTCCATGAAAGACGGTTCTGGCTAGCCCTCTTCTTCAGGCGAGGTCAAACGCGAGCCTCTTTCTTCTCAGCATTGCTAATCGAAGAAAGTTGGCCAAAATTTGCGGCCCCTCGGCCGTCAAGACCGACTCCGGGTGAAACTGCACTCCTTCCAGAGGCAGGAACCGGTGGCGCACTCCCATGATCTCTCCTTCTGCCGTCCAGGCACTGATCTCCAGTTCCTGCGGCAGACTTTCCCTTTTGATGACCAGCGAGTGGTAGCGTGCGGCTATAAAGGGATTGGGTAGACCGGCGTAGAGCGCCCGGCCGTCGTGCCAAATGGGAGAGCTCTGACCGTGAACCGGCCGTCTTGCCCGCACGATTTCGCCGCCGAAGGCCTGCCCCAAACATTGGTGACCCAGACAAACACCCAGGATCGGCACCTTCTCGCGCAGGGCCAGGATAGCTTCCAGGGAAATTCCCGCCCCGTCCGGTGTCCCGGGGCCTGGCGAAATAACCAGTCCTGCAAGTGGCATCTGGCCCAACTCCTCAACGGTTATGGCGTCATGCCGGTAAACTACCACCTGGGCTCCCAGAGATACTAGAATCTGGTAGAGGTTATAGGTAAAGGAATCGTAATTATCGATAAGCGCCAATAGGCCCTTCTCCTGTTGCCCTTCTGCCGCAGAAGGCACAAACCGCGGTCCAAGGCAGCGCTCGTTAAGCACACTAGTCACCCCTACACCGTGCCGCCAGCGGGCTTGGTTCCTCGCCGGCGACCATTTCCAGAGCCCGCCAGAGGGCGCGGGCCTTGTTGACCGTCTCCTGGTATTCCGCTTCCGGCCGCGATCCGGCGACGATACCCGCTCCGGCCTGAACATAAGCCTTTCCCCCGGTAAATACTAGGGTGCGAATGGCAAGGCAGGTGTCCAGGTTGCCGCCGAAACTCACGTATCCAACGGCGCCGGCGTAAGGACCGCGCCTTACGGGCTCCAACTCCTCAATGATTTCCATCGCCCTCACCTTTGGCGCCCCAGAAACCGTTCCGGCCGGGAAACAAGCCCCAAGAACGTCAAGAGCATCCAGTCCTGGGGCCAGTATCCCCCGCACCTGCGATACCAGGTGCATCACGTGACTGTACTTTTCCACTTCTAAAAAGCGCTCAACCCGCACGGTCCCGGCGAGGCAAACTCTTCCCAGGTCGTTGCGCGCCAAATCTACCAGCATCACATGTTCCGCCCTCTCCTTGGCATCGGCCAGAAGCTCCCACTCGAGGTCCCGGTCGGCTGCCGCGGTGGCGCCACGCGGCCTGGTAACGGCGATGTGATT
>JACIYD010000112.1 GCA_014360105.1 Clostridia bacterium | reverse complement strand
TGCACTAGGGCGAAGACGGCGCGCCGCCCGCAAGGGCGGCCGCGCCCGCGGTTTACCGGGAAGAGGCGAGGAAGAAGGTGGGAGGTGTCGGCCGGGGAACAGCAGCACGTTTTGTCGGGACCGTCTCGGCGGCCACGGGCGAGGCGAATCTAGGGAAGGGCGAGAGTGCGTCACGCCTGGCGAAGTCTATCAGTCGGAAAACGGCATTCTAAGGGAGGGCTTAGGCCAATGTATAAGAGACATATCTTCGAGTTCGACCCCCAGGAAGACCTGAAAAAATACCCGGTTTGGTTCCTTGACGGCAGTCACAGCGTGCCGCCGTGGACGCCAATGTTCGCCTGGACGTGGCTCAATCACCTGCGGCACGGGCACATTTACGGTTGCGGGGAGCTTTCGATTCCCACCACCCGCAGCTCCGACTGGCGCGAGGTGGACCTCTGCGCCTACTGCACGGCGACCCCCATTGAGGACCAGCAGGAAGTCGAGCAGCGCCGGGCAGAGTTCAAGGAGAAGCTCAAGCCCCTGATTGACGATTATGACACCCTTTGGCAGAACGTTTTAAATGAGATGCACGGCTATTATGATAAGCTAAAACAGTTTAACTACGAAAAAGCAAGTATTTATGAGCTCTACAAACACTTTAACGAGGCCCTCTTTGTCCACAACCGCATGTGGGAAGTGCACTTCTGGTGGATGTACGCCATCTACGGCGCTTATTGGTGGTTTGAAGATCTTTGCCGCGAGTACGTGGGCATTAACGACAACTCACCCCTGTGGCACCGCCTGATCCGCGGTTTTGACAACGATCTCTTCGAATCGGACCGCCGTCTCTGGCGTTTGCGCAACCGGGCGCTGGAGCTGGGTGTGGCGGACGTTTTCCGCCAAAATGAGGCGCGCGAGGTCATTCCCGAATTGGAGAAGCGTGAGGCCGGTCAGGTCTGGCTCAAGGAGTTCAGGGAATACCTGGACTACTGGGGCTGGCGCATGCCCCGGATGATGGAGTTCAACTGTCCCAGTTGGGTCGAGGATCCCACACCGGCCATCGGTCACATCCAGCAGTTCCTCCTGGAGGGCGCTACCTTTGAACTCGACCAGATCCGGCCGCGCCTGGCAAAAGAGAGGGAAAAGGCGGAAAAAGAGGTGCTCGCCAAGGTGCCGGCCGGGGAGAAAGATTGGTTCGTCGGCCTGATGCGCATCTCCCAGCGCGCCGGCAGCTTCAGCGAGTCGCACGACTTCCACTTCGAACACATCTGCCATGCCCTTTTCCGCCGTGCCTGCCTGGGTTGCGGCCAGCGGCTGGTCCAACTGGGCGTGCTCAACGAGCCCGACGACGTGCTTTTCCTGGTGCCCGACGAGGTGCGGAAGATTCTGGCCTTACCGGAGAACTACGACTTCCGTGATTTCGTCGCCGCGCGGCGGCGCGAGTGGGAAGAAGCGCAGCACAAGGAACGACCGGGGCTCATCGGCCGCCTCGGCCCGGAAGAGGCCACCGAGTTCATGCGCCGGGCCAAGGACCCGATTATTGCCAAGATCACCGTAGGTGAGTACATCCCGCCGCGGCCCGAACTGGGCGCCGACCTTTATGGCATCGCCGGCTCGCCCGGCGTGGTGGAAGGCGTGGCCCGCGTAGTGATGGGCGAGGGAAGCGTGGGCGAGATCAGGCCGGGCGATATCCTGGTCAGCCCGGTCACGTACTCCGGCTGGACCCCGGCCTTTGCCCTGGTGCGCGGCATCGTCACCGATCATGGCGGTAGCCTTGCTCACGCGGCGGTGGTGGGGCGAGAATACGACATCCCGGTGGTGATTAACACCAAGGAAGCGAGCAAGAAGATCAAGACGGGCCAAAAGGTGCGGGTGGACGGAAACGAAGGCGTGGTCTACATCCTTGGTTAGGCGGTTGATCCGCCGTAGCCAGAGGCAGGCCGCAAGCCAAGGGCTGCGCTCGGCGGTGCCGCAGCTTGGCGTATTTTCCCGCGAAGTCAGGGGAAGAAGGTGAAGGCCATGAAGCGCCATGCCTTTGAATTTGACCCCGAGATTGATTTAAAGAGGTATCAGGTGTGGTATTTGGACGGTTCCCACAGTATCCCGCCCTGGACGCCCATGTTTGCCTGGACCTGGTGCAACCACCTGCGCCACGCGCACGTCTGGGCGGCCGGGCGGCTCAGTCTGCCCAACAACCGCGGCACCGACTGGCGCGAAATCGACGGCTGCGCCTATTGCACGCCCACGCCCATCACGGACGCCGCGGAGATTAGGCAGCGAGAAACGGTTTTCCGCGAGCGCATCCGACCCTTTCTCGAGGATTATGACGCCGTCTGGCAGCAAGCGGTGCGGGAGCTACACGGGCTTTACGACCCTTTAAAACGCTTTGATTACGAAGAGGCCACTTTCGATGCGTTGTATGAGAACTGGGAAGACGTGCTGGCCATGCACCGGCGCATGTGGGAACTGCACTTCTATCTCATGTACGCCACTTATACGATCTACACCCTTTTCGAGGGGCTCTGCCGCGAACTGCTCGGCATTGACGACACCTCCACCCTGTGGCACCGGTTGATGCAGGGGTTTGATAACGACCTCTTTGAGGCGGACCGGAAACTGTGGGAGCTGCGACTTTTGGCAGAAGAGCTTGGTTTGACCGAAGTCTTTCTTTCCTCCCCGGCGGACCAGGTGCTGCCGCAACTGCGTGGCTCCGCAAGAGGACGGCAGTGGGTGGAAGCCCTGGCCGCCTATCTCGATATCTACGGCTGGCGCATGCCTCGCATGATGGAGTTCAACTGCCCCAGTTGGCGCGAGGATCCGACCCCGGTGATCAGACATATCCAGCAGTTCCTTGCGCCCGGGGTGAGTTTCGACCTTGACCGCAAGCGGCCGGCCCTGGTGGAGGACCGGCAGCGGGCCGAGGCGGAGGTGCTGGCCAGGGTGCCGCCGGAGCAGCGCGAGTGGTTTTCGAAGTTGATGGCCGTGGCGCAGAAGGCGGGGGTCTTCAGCGAATCCCACGACTTCCACTTCGAACACCAGGCACACGCCATCTTCCGGCGGGCCCTTTTGGGGTACGGCCGCAGGCTGGCGGCCAAAGGTTGCCTGGCCGCGGCGGACGATCCTTTATTCCTGGTGCCCGACGAACTGCGCAAGGCCCTGGGGGCCCCGGAATACCACGACCTTCGGCCGGTAGTGGCGGCCCGGCGCAAGGAATTTGCCGATTACTCCCAACGGCTGGACCGCCCCACGCTCATCGGCAATCTTTCCCTGGAAGAGGCCACCGCCCATATGGTCCGGGCCCAGGACAGCATCATGATGAAGATCACCATCGGCGAGTTCCCGCAGGTGCGACCCGAGCTGGCCGCCGACCTTTACGGCATTGCCGGGTCGCCCGGCGTGGCCGAGGGGCCGGCACGGGTCATTCTTGACGAGCGCGATGTGGGCGAGGTCCAGGCAGGAGAAATCCTGGTCGCCCCGATCACCTATTCGGGTTGGACCCCCATTTTCCCGTTGCTCAAAGGCGTGGTCACCGACCGCGGGGGTAGCCTCGCCCACGCGGCGGTGGTAGGGCGGGAATACCATATTCCCATTGTCGTCAACACGCTTGAAGCGACGAAAAAGATCCGCACGGGGCAGCGCCTGCGTATCGATGGTTACCAGGGAGTAGTTTACATCCTGGAGTAAAACCGAGCAGCCGCGCATTTGGCGGAAAGCGGGAAGGAGTGAAGGGATGGCCAAATGGATTAGATGGCTGGAAGAACTCTGCCAGGCGGACTACGCGCTCGTGGGAAAGAAGTGTGCCAATTGGGGTGAAATGGCCGGGTTGGGCCTGCCGGTCCCGCCCGGCTTTGCCCTCACGGTGGAGGCCTATGAATACTTCTTTGCCCGTACTGGCTTACGAAGAAAGATTTGCGCCATACTCGACGATTATGCCCCGCGGCTGGAGGAATACCGCGTTTATCTGGAAGCCAGCCAGGCCATCCGCGAGGTGGTGGAGGGCGAGGAACTGCCCGAGGAAATTGCCGCCGAACTGCGGCGCGCCTATGCCGCCCTTTCGCTGCGGTGCGGTACCGTGGCGGTGCCCGTCTCGGTGCGGTCCAGTGGGCCGGTGAGCCGGCCCGGGCAGTTTGAAACCTATCTCAACGTCAAAGGGGAAGCGATGCTCTGCCGCAAGGTAGTCCATTGCTGGTCCAGCACCTTTACGGCGCAGGCGCTGGCCTATCGTCGCCAGCGCAACCTGCCGCTGGCGGAAGAACCGATTGCCGTGGGGGTGATGCGCCTGGTCGAGGCGCGGGCCGCCGGCGTGGCCTTTACGGCCGACCCGGCCACCGGGGCCACGGATCGGATCGTCATCGAGGGCAGTTGGGGCCTGGGGGAAAGCGTCGTCGGCGGACGCGTCAGCCCGGATCGCTTCGTTCTGGCAAAACAGGACCTTTCCCTCATCAGCAGCCGTCACGGCGAGAAGGGTACCAAGGTGGTGGCCACGACCGGTGGTGTCGAGGAAATCGCGGTCGAGGCCGCCGAGCGTGCCCGCCCCTGTCTCGGCCTGGAAGAATTAACGTATCTCGGCCGTCTTGTCCTCAAGCTTGAGGAGCATTTCGGGGTGCCGCAGGATGTGGAGTGGGCGGTAAGCGCTACGTCGGCCTTCCCCCAAAACATCTTTCTGTTGCAAACGCGACCCATTGCGGGGCTCTCCCTGGGCGCGGCGGCAAATTGGGAGCCGCGTGCGACCTCGCGCACGCCCACCGATCACATCATCGACCTCATGCTACGGCGGGTTTTTCAGAGCTCATAAGATGGCCGCAAAGTTCCTCGGTCCAGAACGAGGGCAGGGGTGGTGCGTGTCACACACCGCGGGAGCTACGAGTGGGGATCCTTCCAACGGGGTGCTGGCTAACCGCCTGTATGAGAGGGATAGAGATAGATGTCTTTGCCAAAGCCGGCAAGCTCAAGGGTTCTGATTACCTCGGGGCCGTGGTGGTTAACCAGGATCCCGTCCGGAGCTTACTTGGCCACCAAGAGGTCGTCGAGTATTTCAAGAAGTGCCTTAGCCGTGGGGTTACCAATTTTTGCGCTTGCCCCTTAGAATGAGCGGTATAGCCTCGGCTTTAAGGCTCTTTCTCACCCGGTACTCAAAATAGGCGGCAATGAGTAGTACTACAGCGTCAGCTATGAGTCTGAACAGGCCGTTCTGGGTTGTGTGTGTGAGAGGATCAAGCAGAGCAGGTGGAGAAAGCGAGCCTGGCGGCACAGGAGGTGAATGGCAGGGAGGCAGGGCTGGTCAAGGAAAAGAAAGGCTATGGGGGAGGAAGGGGCATAGGCATGCTGCCCGGCTCCGGTAGAGCACGTGTTAGTCCCCCAGGTTCATTGGCTTGCGGCCCCTTGGGTTGGTTGTTAGCCCAGGCCAAGACCAGGGTCCTCCTGCGGTGGGATTGGTAGGCGGTGTAGTTGCGGCGCAGGTAGTAGGCCACCAACTCCAGGACGGTGCACCTGGGGAGGCAGAACATGGCGAAAGCGGCCGCCACCAGCCGGCGGGCCTGGGCAGACGTCAGTAGGGGAGTAGGGCCCCATTTTTTCCGAAGGCCTGGCGGACTTCGAGGAGGAAGAGCATGGCCAAAAAGACGTAGAGCATGTGCCGGTGCCAACCCTGCCAGGAGCGTAACTCGTAGTGATCCATACCAAGCTCACCCTTACCTTCCTGGAAGTACTGCTCGATAGTCCAGCGCAGGATAGTGGCACGGGCCATCTCTTCGAAAGGCACATCCGGGGGAGCGTTACTCAGCCAGTACCGGTGGGTGTTATCTTTGTCCCGACGCACCAGCAGCCACAATTCTTGATAGGGGCAGCCGTTGCGGGCCT
>JACIYD010000111.1 GCA_014360105.1 Clostridia bacterium | reverse complement strand
CGTCGTCGATGAGGCACACTTACGTGCCCGGTGCCGCGCCTTCAAGGAGGCCTTCGGCGAGGGGGCGGTCCTTTACGCGGGCAAGGCGCTACTCCTTAAGGCCATTTGCCGCATCGTGGCCGAAGAGGGCCTGGGGCTGGACGTGGTCTCCGGAGGGGAACTCTATACCGCCCTGGCCGCCGGTTTCCCACCCGAGCGCCTTTACTTCCACGGGAACAACAAGAGCGAGGAAGAACTGGCAGAGGCGCTGGCCGCAGGCGTGGGTCGCATTGTGGTGGACAACTTTCACGAACTAGCACTGCTAGGCCAACTGGCGCCGCGAGCAAAGGGCGCCCGGGTGCCGGTACTGCTGCGGCTGGCACCGGGGATCGAGGCCCATACCCATGACTATATCAAAACCGGTCAGCTCGATTCCAAGTTCGGCTTCAGCCTGGCCGGTGGCCAGGCCGAGGAAGCGGTGGCGTTGGCTGCGGCCAGCAACGCGGTGGAACTGGTGGGCCTGCACTGCCACATCGGTTCCCAGATCTTCAAGACCGCGCCTTATGCGGAAGCGGCGGCGGTGATGATGGATTTCGCCGCCAGGATTTGGCAACAGACCGGCACGGTGATCAGGGAACTCGATCTCGGCGGCGGATTCGGCATTTATTACGCGCCGGGAGACGAGCCCCTTTCGCCGCGGGAATACGCGGCGGTAATGCGCGAGGTGGTGGCGGCAAAGGCCGAAGCCTCGGGGCTAGTACCGCCCCGCCTCCTGGTGGAGCCCGGCAGGGCCATTGCCGGCCCGGCGGGTACCACTCTTTATACGGTGGGTGCCATTAAGGAGATTCCCGGTGTGCGCAAATACGTAGCCGTGGACGGCGGGATGGCAGACAACATCCGCCCGGCCCTATACCAGGCGCGCTATGAGGCCTTGCTGGCGAACAAGGCAGACCGTCCGGCGGTGGAGAAGGTGAGCATTACCGGCAAATGCTGCGAATCCGGAGACATGCTCATCTGGGATATCTCCTTGCCGAAGGCCGAGCCGGGCGACATTCTCGCCGTCAGTTGCACCGGCGCGTACTGCTATCCCATGGCGAGCAACTACAACCGCCTGCCCAGGCCGGCCGTTGTTTTGGTCTACGAGGGTGAAGCAGCGCTAATCGGCCGGCGGGAAACTTATGCGGACCTCGTGCGTCTCGAGGTCGTGCCGCCCCGCCTGCAGCGCCGGCTCGCAGGTTAGCCGGAGGTGTCTCGTGCCTTTTCTCGGTAGCTTTTTGCGCGAAGTGCTGGCTGCGGTGCCGGCCCTGCTCCTTGCCTTATCATTTCACGAGTATGCCCACGGCAAGGTGGCGAGCCTCCTGGGGGATCCTACGCCGGCCCGCCAGGGCCGCCTGACCGTCAACCCCCTGGCCCACCTCGACCCGCTGGGGACGTTGCTGCTGGTGATCGCAGGGTTCGGCTGGGCAAAACCGGTGGAAATCAACCCTTTCTATTTCCGCGGTAACCGCCGGCGGGCCCTGGTCCTGGTGAGCCTGGCGGGGCCGTTGATGAATCTGGTGCTGGCCTATCTGGCGGCGTTTGCCCTGGCCTCCTGGGCGCCGGCCGGTTATCTGCGTGCCTTGTTGAGCTGGTTGCTGCTTTATAACGTCCTCCTGGCAGTGTTTAATCTTCTTCCCGTGCCGCCCCTGGACGGTTCCAAGGTGGTGGCCGGCCTCCTGCCCCCTCAGGCCGGGCAGTTCTTCTACCAACTGGAGAGTTACGGCCCTTTCTTTTTGCTCCTATTGGTGGTGACCGGCATTATCGGACGCATTCTCGACCCCCTGGTACGCGGCCTAACGACTCTACTTTTGCAGGCGGCGGGGACCAGCCTTTTTTGAGGATGCCGACGACGCAAGAGGAGCGAACGCGATGAGGGAAACGGTCAAAGGAAGAATCTTGAGTGGGATGCGCCCCACGGGACGCCTGCATATCGGCCATCTCCAGGTGCTGGAGCACTGGGCGGCATTGCAGGAGGAGTACGAGTGCTTTTACATGGTGGCCGACTGGCACGCCCTGACCACCACCTTCGACGAAACCCGGGAATTAGCGCAAAACATCCGCGAGATGGTGCTCGACTGGCTGGCCGTCGGGCTGGACCCAAAGAAGAGTGTGCTCTTCGTCCAGTCGCACGTGAAGGAGCATGCGGAACTGCACCTCCTTTTTTCCATGATTACCCCCCAGTCCTGGCTCGAGCGCGTCCCCACCTATAAGGAACAGGTGCAGCAGTTCAGCCAGGCAGGAAAAGATATCAGCACTTACGGCTTTCTCGGTTACCCGTTGCTGCAGGCCGCCGATATCCTGGTTTATAAGGCCGACGCCGTGCCCGTGGGCGAAGACCAGTTACCCCATCTTGAGCTTTGCCGCGAGGTTGCCCGCCGGTTCAATCACCTTTACCGGGTGAAGCTTTTCCCAGAGCCCCAGGCAAAGCTGGCAGAGGTGCCTCTGCTGCCGGGCGTTGACGGCCGCAAGATGAGTAAAAGCTACGGCAACGAGATTACCCTGGCCGCTTCCCCGGAGGAGATCAAGCAGCGGGTGCGGCAGATGATTACCGATCCGGCGCGCATCCATCCCACCGATCCGGGCCACCCGGAGGTGTGCGTGGTCGACCTTTATCAGAAGATCTATAACGCGGAGGCCGTGGCGGACCAGGAGGAGCGCTGCCGGCGCGGGCAGGTGGGCTGCGTACCGTGCAAGAACTTATTGGCCGAGAAGATAAGCGCCGCGCTCGCCCCAATCCGCGAGCGGCGCCAGCAGTTTGCCGCCCGCCCGGGTCTGGTGGCGGAAATCCTCGCCGAGGGCGCGGCCCGGGCCGCGAGCGTGGCCGCGGCCACGCTGGCCGAGGTACGCCAGGCGATGGGCCTGGTCTAGCCAGCGGTAACGGGCAAGCAAGCCCGGGTAAGGGACGAGTACGCGAGCGATAGGGGTACGGTAATGGCGTACACGGTACGGCTTGCCGGCTACGAAGGGCCCCTCGATCTCTTGCTCGAGCTTCTGGCGAAGCAGGAATTGGACATTGCCGCCGTCGCCGTCGCCCAGGTAACCGCCCAGTACCTGGCCTATCTAGAAGGTCTGCCCCAAGAAGATCTGGAACTATACAGCGAGTTTCTGGTGCTGGGGGCGACGTTGCTCGCCCTCAAGGCGCGCCTTCTATTGCCCGGGGAAAAGGCCGGGCCCGAAGAGCCGGCGGCAGCCACAGCGGAAGACCTTGGCGCCTCGCTGGTGGAGCGCCTCGTCCAGTACAAGCGTTTTCGCGAAGCGGCCGAGGCATTGGAGGCGCTGGCCGCAAGAAGAGCCCGCTATTGGGACCGCGGCCCCGATGTGGCGGCGTACCGCCTTGCCTTGGAACAAGTCGACCCCTTGGCGGGCATCACCCTGGAAGACCTGAAACGGGCCCTGGCCGAGGTAAGGCAGCGGGAAGAGAGTGTGCCCCGGGTCAGCCCGCCGCGGCCGGAGGTCGATCTCGCCAGTTTTTACCGGCTCATTCGCCGTCGCCTGCTTGCCCAAAGGCGGGTTTCGCTCGCCGATCTTTTTGCCCCGTATCTAGAACGTTCGCGTGAGCTCGTCTTCGGCCTGTTGGCCCTGCTCATTCTGAGTTACCGGGGCGAGGTGGGATTGGAGCAGGCGGAACTATGGGGCCCCATTTACGTTTACGCGCGCGCTCTTTCCGCCGAGGAGGGAGGGGAGCAGGGTTGAACGCGAAGCGGGCCGCCCTAGAGAGCCTTCTCTTTGCCGCCGGCGAAGCGCTCTCCAGCGCAGAGCTTGCCCAGGTGCTGGAAGTTGACGAGGAGGAGGTCAGGGGCCTGATACAAGAACTGGCAGAGCACTATCAGGCTGGGGGCCATGGTCTGCGGCTGCTGGAGGTGGCCGGAGGGTACCGGCTGGTGGCCGCGGCCGAATATCATCCCTACCTTTCCCGGCTGTTTCTGCCCCGGGCACAACGTTTAAGCCGGGCGGCGCTGGAAACCCTGGCCATCATTGCCTATCTCCAGCCGGTAACCAAGGCGAGGATCGAGGAAATCAGGGGTGTCCAGGTCGAAGGGGTCCTCGGCTCTCTTTTGGAAAAGGGCCTTATTCAGGAGGTGGGCCGCAAGGAGGCGCCGGGCAGGCCGATTCTCTACGGGACCACGCGGAAGTTCCTCGACCACTTTGGTTTGCGCGACCTGAGCGAACTGCCGCCGCTTTCCGACGAGGCGGTATAGCCGGGCGTGGTCGCGGGTAATTTAGGGGTGGGTGCCGGCCCCGAGTTGGCCGCAAGGGCGAACGGGCCGGTGCCGGAGCAAGCCTGGCCGGGCCTAGCCCCAAGACCGGCGGTTATCCCCGGCCTGCCTCCTGCGGTTCCGGCTGCCGCGTGGGCCTGCGCCTCGCGGCCTGCGGGGAGGCCGGCGCTGCAAGTTGCGGGGCTTGCGGCCCGTGCGTGCCCTCGCGGGTGCCGCGGACGCTCCCCGCGCTCGTGGCCTCCGGGGGGCCTGCGCCTCGCCCTCACCCCGGGCGCGACGCGCCGCGGTGCCCAACCCTCGCACCGTGAAGCGGAGACTGCCCGGAAAAAGCGGGGATGCGCGGCCGAAACCGCCCTAGTGACCGAAAGAGGGAGCGGCTTGGCGCTGGTTATCGGGACCCTGCTTTTTGCCATCGTGCTCTTGGCCCTGCCCCTCAAGATGCGGGTACAGGCGGAAAAAGAGATGCGGGGGCCGCTGACAGTTCGCGTCTTTCTCTGGCCGCGGCGAGCCCCTTTTGTCCTTGAAGGCGTCGACCTGGAGCCGGCGGCGCTAGCCGGGTTGTTCGCGCATAAGGGCGGCAGAAGGCCGCCGCAAATAGAACGGGTACGGTTCGTGGCCCGGCTGCCGCGCTTTTTGGGCCTCTGGCGGGCCACGGGCCGGATCGCGCGGCGTCTCTTTCGGACTATGACCTGTTACCAATGGGAATGGCACGTGCAGCTCGGTACGGGGGAAGCGGCCACTACCGGTTGGCTTGCCGGCGGCGCCTGGCTGGCTCAGGCAGTACTGCAGCAAAACCTGGCGCGTAATGCGCGGCTCCAAACCGTACCTAGCTTTTTTCTGCGGCCTTCCTTTACGGAAGGCGGACTTGCCACCAAGCTCGATTGTGTTTTGGGAATCAGGCTGGTCCACCTTTTCTTGGCTGCCCTTAGTCTGCTCGCGGCCGTCATTCGGTTTTTGATCCGCCTTTAATTAAGGCAAACAGGCAAATCCTTGCTCAGAAAAGTGGCCGTCAAACGCGAAAACTTTTCTTAACCCGAGACTGCGCATCACGGCAAAGCTTGCGCAATCTACCAGGCTCAGATTCCGGCGGTTCGCGGTGAGGAGGGCGTTGACAGCCTGCTGATGGAGGTCTTCCCCGATCCACTCTATCTGCAGCACCGGTACGATATCTTCCTGAAACGCCCGCACCGCCCCCATGCCCAGCCGGTGCTGGACGAGGGCGAAGGTCTCTACCAGAACGTAGCTCGTGCATATGAGGGTTTCGCGTGCTGTCAGCAGGTCTGCCCAGGTTTGCTTGGCCGGCTGATGATTGTCGTCGTCGGCGTCGAGAACAGCTAGAAAAGCCGAAGTGTCTACATAAACGCTCATTTCAGGGCCTCGGCCAGATACTTGTCGTGCTCGGTGGAGAGATCCTTCAGGCCGGAGTGAAACCGCCCGGCGGCCTCGATGGCCCGGGAAATCCGCTCTTCGGGGGTCGAATGGGTTGAACCAAGCACCATTTCCACCCCCCGGCGGACGAGTTCTGCTATGGAGACACCTTCCGCTGCCGCTTTGGCTTTGAGGGCGGAAAACTGCCGTTCCTCAAGCTGTATTTGGGTACGGATCATACTTAA
>JACIYD010000110.1 GCA_014360105.1 Clostridia bacterium | reverse complement strand
TCGAGTGTCACGCCAGGGCCCAGATAAAGCCCACCCGTCCCCATCGGCCCCAGGAGGCCCTTATGACCGGTAAAGGCCAAGAGGTCCACGGCCATCTCTTCCACATCGATGGGATAGACACCGGCCGTTTGGGCCGCGTCTACCAGAAGAAGGATGCCACGCGAGCGCGTTATCCGCCCGATCTCGCCCACCGGGAGAAGGGTTCCTACTACATTGGAGGCGTGCGTCAGCACCACCAGCCGCGTGCGGTCTTTCAAGGCCCGGCTTACGTCGCCTACCTCGAGGGTCCCGTCCGGCCGGCAAGGAACGACCGTGATCTCGATGCCTCGGGTCCGCTCAAGCACCTTGAGCGGACGCCAGACGGCGTTATGCTCCATGGAAGAAGTGACCACATGGTCACCCTGACGCAGCAGACCCTTCAGAGCCAGGTTTAACGCTTCGGTAGCGTTGGCCGTAAAGACCAGACGCGCCGGATCGCCAATGTTGAAAAGGCGTGCCAGCGCCAGCCGTGTCTCAAAAACCAGGTGATCTGCTTCCAACGCCAGGCGATAGCTACCCCGTCCGGCGCTCGCGCCTACCCGGCGCAGACAGTCCAGGACCGCCTCGTAAACGACGGCGGGCTTGGGAAACGTGGTCGCCGCATTGTCAAGGTAAATACCCATAGATACCGCACCTTTCTCACACCTTGGCCGGCCGGGCCGAGGTCACTTCGCTGAGCCCTACCCTCGCCATGCCGCCGCCCCAACTGCCTTAACTTTCGCGATGAAAAGCCAAATACCTTCCTAGATTCTACTCCTTCCGCCCATGGTAGGTTACCCACCCGGTAACGTCTTCCTCCACTTGGCCTGAGGCAAGGGTTTGTCCTGCCACGGCTATCCTTACACCCTTGGCGACGGCGACGCATATACTGGTCTCGCCGGCGGCGGGTTCGACCCGCAGGAGAACTTAACTTCTTAACATGAAAAGAAGGGCTAAGGAGGGAAAGTCAACCATGAAGCAGGGTCGGGTAAGAAAGGTTTTTCCCGGCGGCAATACTGCCTACGGGTTTTACTCTTTCTACGACCAGGTAATCGGCCCAGAGGCGCGGCGCATCTTCATTCTCAAAGGAGGGCCGGGCGTAGGCAAATCCACCTTCTTGCGTATTCTCGGCGAGGACCTGCTTGCCCGGGGTTACGACGTGGAATTTCTCTGCTGTTCTTCTGATAACGGCTCCCTGGACGGGGTGTTGATCCCGGCGCTAGGAGTGGCTCTGATGGACGGTACGGCGCCGCACGTTATCGACCCGCGCTGGCCCGGAGCCGTCGACGAAATCATTTATCTCGGGGACTACTGGGACGAGGCCGGCCTCCGCAGCCATAGAGAGGCGATCGTCAAGCTGGGAAGGACCATAGCGCAGTTCTTTGCCAGCGCCTACCGTTACCTGGCCCAGGCCAAGCTGCTCCAGGAGGAAAGCGAAAGCTACTACACCGCCAGCGGAGCCCTTCCCCCGTCCGCCCTCCACCGCGCGGAAAGAGAGCTCACGGAAGGCGTATTTCAGGGACGGAACCACCATGGCTCGGCCTCTTCGCGCCATCTTTTCGCTTCGGCCATCACCCCGGACGGCTGCGTGCACCACTTCGCCACCGTCTTCGGTGCTTCGACCCAACGCTTTATCATTCGCGGCGGCAGTAAAGCGGCCCGTTCTCGCCTGGTGGAGAGGGTTTACCATGAGGCGCTCAACAGGGGTTATGCCGTTGAGGCCTTTCACTGCGGCCTCGTCCCGGACTACCTGGAGCACCTGTTTCTTCCCGACTTGGGAGTAGCCGTGATTACGACCCACGAATACCACCGCTTCCCGCCTCAACCGGCGGATAGGCTCATCGATCTCGACTGCCTGGTGGAGTGGCAGGCGCTGGCGCCTTACCAAGAAGACTTGAACGAAGCCCAAAGGCGCTTCGCCGCCGCGCTGGATCCTGCCGTTGCGTTCATTCGCCGGGCCAAAAAAGCCCACGATGAGATGGAAAGCTACTATATACCGAACATGGACTTTGAAGGAATTAATGCCCGGCGCAGGCAAACCCTTGAGAGAATTCTGGCCTACGCGCGCGAGGACGGGTAAGGGGCCCTTCCCGCCCTTCACGACCCCTTCGCCGGGCCCACCCCGGGCCCGGACCGGCCATGAAGCACGCGGCCCAAAAGGCGGGCCGGGCGGAGGGAAGGAATATGGCGATCGGTGGCGAATAATCGCCATGATTGGCTAGATTTGGGGAGGAACACCTCTTGCGCCGCTTGGCCGTAAGCAGGTTGAGGCCGGGCATGCGCGTGGCCCGTCCGCTTTACAGCTCGTCCGGCACCCTGCTCATTAACCGGGGTGTCGTCCTGACCGCTGGCATCATTCGGCGGCTGGTCGAACTCGGCGTCCCCGGCCTCTATATCGAAGACGGTTTGGCCCTCGACCTTCCCGTCGAGGACGTCATCAGGGACGAAACCAGGCTTAAGGCCGTACAGCAGGTGAGGGAGCTTCTGACGGCGGAGAACGGCGCGGAGAGGCTGCAGCGCGCGCTCGTCCGCGTAGAAAAGATCGCGAGGACCATCGACGAGATCATCGACGAGCTGCTGGCAAAAAAGGATCTCGTGGTGAACCTCACCGACATCCGCACTTGGGACGACTATACCTTCTGCCATTCGGTAAACGTCTGTGTCCTGAGCCTGCTCACGGGGCTGACTCTCGGGCTCAGCCGCGCGGATCTCTTTCATCTGGGCATGGGAACCATTCTCCACGATCTGGGCAAGGTAAAGGTACCGCGCGATATCCTCAACAAGGCGACGCGCCTCACCGACGAAGAGTTCAGCGTCATCAAGCGCCACACGCAATGGGGCTACCAGATGGCGCAGGAGATTGCCACGGTCAGCCGCCTGGCCGCCACCATTCCCCTCCAGCACCACGAACGCTACCAGGGGCAGGGCTATCCCGGCGGCCTGCAGGGCGCGGAAATCCATGACTTGGCGGCCATCTGCGGCATTGCCGACGTCTTTGATGCGCTCACGGCCGATCGCATCTATCGCCCGGCCGTCCCGGTGCACGAAGCCTACGAGTACCTCGCCGCCACAGGCGGCTACCTCTTCGACTACCGGCTGGTGCGTGCTTTTCTGGAGAACGTCGCCCCCTACCCCGCGGGCACCCTGGTCCGCCTTTCAACCGGCGAAGTGGCGCTGGTGGTGGGAACCCGGCGGGGCAAGCCGAAATGTCCGCTGGTGCGCGTCTTCCTTGCGGCCGACGGCCGTCGTCTTGCTCCTTACGAGCTCGATCTGGCCGAGGAGACGCAGGTGTATATTGGCGAGGTGATCCCGGGGGACCAGTTCCTCCATTCGACGACGGTCGAGGGATCACCGGACTAACCGCGTCGCCGGCAAGCGGTGGTTGACGCCTGTGCTTTCCCTTCGGACAACCTCCGGTCCGGGCCCCCACGCCGGGAAGCAGCCGGGGCGCGCCCCGCCACCGGTGTGGCCCGCCAGGATTTACCGGCCGAGGGCCAGGACCGCAGGGGACGGGCCGGAGTCCGCGGCTCCTCGCAGTTGACCGCCTGCGGCCCACGACCCTGCACCAAGAGAAGAAGTGACAACCTGCCCGCGCCACGGTCCCGACATAGGGTTGCGGCGTGGGACAAAAGGGGGAAGACAAAGGAAAAAAGGGCGAGCCGATGGAGCGGGACGGCCAGGTAAGCCTCGTCGGGCTGCTTACCTCTCTGTCCCGGAGTCAGAAAGGGTCGGTACAACCCCGGTGGCAGCCAGCCAGGGAAACCTTAAAATCGTTGGGTACCGGCTGGTCCATGAAGCGCTCCTGCAACCTGGTCCCCAGGCCGCAAACATCCCCCGCCGCCCGCAGGCGGAAGGCCGGAGCGCCGGCACAGGCCTTGATGTTCCGCACAATCTCGCCGACAACACCGATACGCAGGCCCAGGGCCTCTACCCCGCGGCGCAATTCTTCCAGCTTTTCCTCCGGAATGTAGCTAGCTTCTTTTCTACAGGGTTACCTTGAAGCCCTGAAGGCGCAGGGCCAGCCTCTGCCCGGCCAAGATGTACGCTTGTTGCTGGGCGAAGTGGAGGTCAGCGTGTGAGTAAGCTTCCCAGGGTGTCAGGCGAGGAGGTAGTGGCCGCGCTCCTTCGGGCAGGGTTTAGACAGGTCCACGTCCGAGGGAGCCACCACTACTTGGAGCCGCCAGGAGGAGGCTCGCTGGTAACCGTACCTGTTCACGGGAAGCGAACTCTAAAGCCCAAGAAGGGCGCCACCCATCTTGCCCTCCCCTCCGGGCAGTGGTAAGATGGCTCTAGGAGGGAAGATGCTTGGCCGTGCCCCAAGAAGAAGTCCTGAAGCATCCAACCTGAACAGTCGGATTAACCGGGTGGAGACCAATTTGCGCCAAGAGATGAGCGCGCGGATTGACAGCCTCCACCAGGAACTCCACAGCACCGCGCGGCGGATCATAGGCACTGTGTTTGCCGCTGCCGGCGTGGCCGTGGCGCTGATCCAGCCGCTAAGATAGATGCGTGGTTCGAGCGCCCGGGAGGGGGGCCCGATGGCCGTGCCCGAAGAAGAAGTCAGAAAACAGGCAGCCGCCGGGGAAGAAGGCCCGGTGTCTTACCGGGGCTTTGACCCACTTATCCAGTATCTACTGCACCGGCTGGACGCAATGGAAGCAAGCCTGCGCGCCGAGATAACAGGACTGCGGAGCGAGATAACTGCCCTGCGCCAGGACGTGCGCGACGAAATTGGGGGCCTCCGGAAAGACATCTCCCAGGTCCACGAAGAAACTCACCGGCTTGAGGTCTCCATGGAAAGGGAGTTTCGGAAGCTCGCCTGGTGGGCGGTCGGCATCATAGTTACAGTGGTCGTTTCTGCCCTGGTTCCGAGGCTATTCTACGCCTAAGCGGCCAGGAGCTACGACAAGTACAGGTCCTGGTACTTGTCCCGCTCCCATTTTTCCAGGTCCGGGCCGTCGTGCTGCGGCGGCCCGGGTTTTTTCGTGGCCGGCGCCGCCCAGCCCCCGCGGCAGGCTTCGATGGCCCAGCCCACGGGGTTCCTCACCCCGGGGGCTGTCCAGGCCACCTCCATCTTGTCACGGACGTAGGCGGCCGGATATTCGGCCAACTCCCGGGCCGCCCGCGGGGGGCCACTTCGCCACCGTCTTCGAGGCGACGGCCCAACGCTTTATCATTCGCGGCGGCAGCAAAGCGGCCCGTTCTCGCCTGGTGGAGAGGGTTTACCATGAAGCGCTCAACAGGGGTTATGCCGTTGAGGCCTTTCACTGCGGCCTCATCCCGGACTACCTGGAGCACCTGTTTCTTCCCGACTTGGGAGCGGCCGTGATTAGGACCCACGAATACCACCGCATCCCGCCTCAACCGGCGGATAGCTCATCGATCTCGACTGCCTAAAGATCCTCTAAGCGTTTCTCATGACAGGCGAGAACAGCCCCCTGAACTGGCCGGATAGCGCAGCTCCACCCTGCCTTCCTTGCCGAGCCGCAGTTCCACGCCCCTTTCTTCCCGCTCAAACCGGTAGCTCGAGCCGCCGATCTGGACAAGCGCGTTTTCCCGGGCCAGGCCGAGCCTGACCCTGCCTCCGGCAGGAACGAGTACCCTGGTCATGATCCCGGCCGGGGACCCCAGCTCGCCCACCGTTACTTCTCCTTGCGCCCGGACTTCGCCTCCCCGGCATACCCCGCGGATGAATACGTCTTTTCCGGCCCGCACTGTGCTATTATAACAGCCCGCTCCCAAAACCCTGATGCTGCCCGTAGCGGCCATGGTAGACCCGAGGGCATAACGCACCACGATCTCGCCACCACTTGCGCCGGTGTCCTCGGCTGCCCGGCGCACAAAATCCCCGATGCGGGCCGCGAGTT
>JACIYD010000011.1 GCA_014360105.1 Clostridia bacterium | reverse complement strand
GACGGCGTAGCCTACGTGGACTTCTCGCGTGAGTTTCAGACCCGGCACTGGGGCGGCACGGCGGGCGAAGCCTTTACTTTGTACTCTGTAGTCAACTCCCTGGCGCGGCTCGAAGGCATCGAGAAGGTGCAGTTTCTGCTCGAGGGCGAAGTCCAGGAGAGCATCCTGGGCCACGCCGATACCCGCGGGCCGCTGGCGCCCAACTGGGAAATGGTAAGAAAGTAGGCATCAGCCGGCCGGCGCCGAAGAGGACGCATCGATAGCCTCGCGAAGCTGGCGCACGCAGGCGGCGAGGGCGGCCTGCCAGCCCGGTCCGCTACCCATGATTTGCACCAGACGGCTGCCGACGATGACGCCGTCGGCCAGGCGCGCCACCGCGGCCGCCTGCTCCGGCGTGGCGATGCCGAAGCCGACGCAGAGGGGCTGCGTGGCGGCGCGCCTCACCCGGGCGACAAAGGCGGGGAGGTCGGGCGGCAGGGTTTCTCGCGGGCCGGTGACGCCGGTCACCGAAACGAGGTAGATAAAGCCGCGGGAGCGCCGTGCCACTTCGCGGATGCGCCCCTCGGTGCTGGTGGGCGCAAGAAGGTAGATGAGGTCGAGGCCGTGGCGGGCGGCGGTGGCTTCCAATTCGCCGCCTTCGTCCGGCGGCAGGTCCGGGATGATGAGTCCGTCGACGCCCGCGCCCGCCGCTTGTGCGCAGAAGCGCGCCGGGCCAAAACGCCAGATGGGGTTGAAGTAGCTTAAGAAAACGAGCGGCACATCGAGCCGGGCACGCAGCGTGCACGCCATTTCCAGACAGCGCGCCGGGGTGACGCCGTTCTTGAGGGCGGCAAAACTTGCCTGCTGAATGGTCACGCCGTCGGCCAGCGGGTCGGAAAAGGGGATGCCGAGCTCCACAATGTCGGCGCCGTTATCGACCAGTAAGGGCACGGCTTCTAAGCTCGCCTCGAGATCGGGGTAGCCGACGGTGAGGTAGGCGATGAGGGCGGCAGCGCGGCGCTGCGTAAAGGCGGCGGCCAGGCGGCTCACGGGATCACCTCCAAGGCGTGCGCAACGATGTCCATGTCTTTGTCGCCCCGGCCGGAGAGGTTGACCAGGATGACCCGGTCCGGCGGAAGAGTACGCGCCAACTCCACCGCGTAGGCAAGGGCGTGCGCCGGCTCCAGCGCGGGGACGATGCCCTCGGTGCGGCAGAGAAGCTGGAAGGCCGCCAGGGCTTCTTCGTCCCGGACCGCCACGTAGCGCGCCCGTCCGCTCTCTTTGAGATAGCTGTGCTCCGGCCCGACCGCCGGGTAGTCGAGGCCGGCGGAAATACTGTGCGTGGCCGCGATCTGACCGGCCGCGTCCTGGAGGACGTAGGTCTTCGCGCCGTGCAGCACGCCGACCGAACCGCCCACCAGGGAGGCGGCGTGCCGGCCGCTGGCCAGCCCCTGGCCGGCCGCCTCCACCCCTACTAGTTGCACCTCCGGGTCGCCGAGGAAGCCGTAAAAAAGGCCAAGGGCGTTCGAGCCGCCCCCCACGCAGGCGACGGCGTAGTCGGGCAGGCGACCCTCCAGGGCCAGGATTTGGTCCCGCGCCTCGCGGCCGACGACGGCCTGGAAGTCCCGCACCAGACGCGGATAGGGGTGGGGGCCCACCGCCGACCCGAGGAGGTAGTGCGTCGTTTCGACGTTGGTCACCCAGTCGCGGAAGGCCTCGTTGATGGCCTCCTTCAGGGTCTTGCTCCCCGCCGCGACAGGCCGCACCTCGGCTCCCAGCAGGCGCATGCGGAAGACGTTGAGCGCCTGGCGCCGTACGTCTTCCTCGCCCATGTAAATGACGCATTCCAGGCCGAGCATGGCACAAGCCGCCGCCGTGGCCACCCCGTGCTGCCCCGCTCCCGTTTCCGCTACTACCCGTTTCTTCCCCATCCGCTTGACCAGCAGTGCCTGCCCCAGGGCGTTGTTGATCTTATGCGCCCCGGTGTGCGCCAGGTCCTCGCGCTTGAGGTAAAGGCGGGCACCGCCGCACTGCGCGCTGAGCCGCGCCGCGAACCAAAGGGGTGTCGGCCGCCCCGCCCAGTGAGCAAGCAGGCTTGCCAGCTCTTCGTGAAAGGCAGGATCACGCCGTGCCGCCTCGTAAGCCTGCGCCAGCTCCTCGAGTGCGGGAATGAGCACCTCGGGGGCGAACCGCCCGCCAAACGGGCCGAAATAGCCCTTTTCGTCCGGGAGCGCGAGATTGTTCTTGGTGACGCTCAATGACTTCGCTTCCTCCTCAAAATGCATTTCCCGGGTCCCGGGCCCGGGTGAGTCTTGCGCGACGGCAGATCCAACTTGAGGTAGATCCGGGCTCGCCCCCGAAAGCGGGAACTATCAGGGCCGTGCGCTTTTGACCGCCCGCACGAAGGCGCGTACCCGCCCCCGGTCGAGGCGGCCTTCCCGGGTAACACCGGAAAAAACGTCGACGGCGTAGGGCCGCACCTCGGCCACCGCGGCCGACACGTTGGACGGATCAAGGCCGCCGGCGAGCACGAGCGGCCGCGGGGCAATGGCCTCTCGGAGACGGGCCGCAAGCGCCAGGTCGACCGGCTGCCCCGTGGCACCCACCTTGCCTTCGTGATAGCGGTCGAGCAGGATGGCGGCGGCGCCGGCGTCCAGGTATTGGCGCGCGCACCGCTCCGGATCCTGCCCGCCGGCCGTGCGCTGGCCGTCCAAGTGGAGCGTTTTGATCAGCGGCACTGCCAGGCGTGCCTTGAGCAGGGCCACGTGCTCCGGCGGATTAAAGCCGTGAAGCTGGACCGCGCCGGGAGAAACGTACTCGACTAGGCGGCACACTTCTTCGGGGTCTTCCGCGGTCAGTACCAGCACCGCGGTGACGAACGGGGGTACCAAGACTGCCAGCCGCCTTGCTTCTTCCCGTGGCAGGTTACAGGGAAGGGGTTGCCACACCTCGGTGATCAGCCCGATGGCATCCACACCCTCCTCGACCAGGAGGGCGATGTCTTCCTCGCTCGTGCTGCCGCAGACCATCACCCGGGTCATTACCGTTTCTCCCCCGAAAGGACCATTTCCTGGGGCTTTGGCCTGGGTTTGCTCCCGCGACTGCAAGCCGGTGGGATTTGGAGCAAATCCCAGGCCCGCCCCCTGCAATTTCCTGCCCTCATTGTGGAGCCACGCCCCATGGAGCACTCCCCCGAAAAACCATTTTGATCTTTCGTGGCGCCGCAATTTGCGGCATGAAGGAGTCCTCTCGGTCACCTTTTCCGGGGACCGGACGGAAGGCCGCCTCCCGCCCGGCCGACCCGACGTCACGCCCGGGCCGCTACCCCGTGCCTCTCCCCGGCAGCCGCCAACACGTCCGGCCGGCCCTGCGCTGTTTGCCGGGCTTGGACGAAGCTTGCCACCGCAGCCGCCGGGTCGGCGGCAAGGAGAAAGGCGGTTCCCACGAGGACCGCGTCCGCCCCGGCGGCCAGGGCGCGCCGCACGTCCGCAACCGTATGGTGCGCGCTTTCGCTAACGATCCGGGCTCCCGGTAACACCTGGCGGTAGGGGGCGATCATTTGCGGGGTAAGCCGCACCGCGTCTTCTCCCATTTCTAGCTCGTCGATGTTCTTGTTATTGATCCCCACCAGCTCAGGAGGCGGCTCCACTCCCTCTAGATAAGAGAGATCCGCCGGCCCCCGCGTTTCGACCAGCACACCCAGGCCCCGGGAGCGTATGTGGCGCACCAGGAGCGGGAGCGGCTCCTTGACCCGGTGGGCAATCAGCAGCAGGGTTACGCGCGCCGCGTCGTCCGGGCAGACGGCGGCTACGAGCGAGGCGTAGGCGTCGACGGCGGCGCGGTCCGAGATAAAATCCTTGATCAGGAGCGGCAGGGGGGTGGCCCGCAGTACCGCCGGCACATCGGTCTCCGGCCGGCCGCCGAAGTGGCGCGTTTCGGTAACCAGGGAAATGGCGGCGGCACCGCCCTCGAGGTAGCGCCGGGCCAGCCACGCCGCCGGGCGCGTGTCGGGCGGGCGACCCGCCGCGGCCAGTCTGGGGATCACGCGCTTGATCTCGGCAATGACCGGAACCAGTCCCTTTTGCTTCGCCTCGCCTAGTGCGGCACAGAGGTCCAAGCCTTCTCGCTCCTTAACGCCTGCGTTTTCGCCCGAATCTCTTCCAGCTTCGTCAGGGCGCGGCCGGAGGCCAGCGTTTCCCGGGCAAGGGCCAGGCCTTCTTCGAGGGAGGCCACTTTATCGGCAACCAGGAGGGTGGCGGCGGTGTTTAAGAGCAGCATGTCCCGCCGCGGCCCCTCGTCCCTCCCGCTGAAGATGTCCAGAATGGTACGCGCGTTGTAGGCCGGGTCGCCCCCGCGCACCGCCTCCAAGGAGCAGCGCTTAAGACCAAAGTCTTCCGGAGCAATGGTATAGTAAGTAATGTGCCCGTCCTTGACTTCGGCCACCTTGGTCTCACCGAGAAGGGAGATTTCGTCTACCCCGTCCATTCCGTGGACGACCAGGGCATGGGTCAGCCCCACCTCACAGGCGACCGCCGCCACCTGCTCCACCAGCTCGGGCCGGTAGACCCCCAAGACGTGGCGCCTCGCACCGGCGGGATTGACCAGGGGTCCGATGATGGTGAAAAAGATGGTCTTGATGCCGAGGTCGTTTTCCGGCCCGAACACCTTCATCATTACGGGGTGGAACTTGGGCGCGTAAAGGAAGGAAAAGCCGACCTCCTCGAGGAGTCGCTCTACCTCCTCCGGCTCGAGCTCCACCGGAATGCCCAGCGCCTCCAGGACATCGGCGCTGCCCGAGGACGCAGAAATGGAACGGGAACCATGCTTGGCGATTTTCACCCCGGCGGCTGCAGCCAGCAGGGCGTTCGCGGTGCTGACGTTGAAGGTGGTCTGCCCCCCGCCGGTACCGCAGGTATCGGTCAGCTCGCCGTTGACGCGCGCCTTGACGGGAACACAGGCGCGCCGCATGGCCTTTACCACGGCGGCGATTTCTGCCGTGGTGGGACCCTTCATGAGAAAGGCCATGAGGAAGCCTGCCACCTGCGTCGGCGGGAAGCGGTCCTCCTTGAGGCCGAAAACTACTTCGTCGATGTCGTCCTGGTTCAGCTCTTCGCCCCGGGCGAGTTTTTGCAGGATATCCTTCATTCCTCTCCTCTCCCTTCTGACCGGCGGCAAATACAAAACCAGCGCTCAGGTCGAGCGCTGGTTACTTTCCGCCAGTCTCACCTCAGCTCACCTAGGACTCGTCTCTTGGCCTACTCTACTCGTCTTTGGCTATTCAGTTTGGTATATAGATAACATGCTCGCCCGCGACCTGTCAAGATCTACCGCCGCTGGGTTATCCCCAGTTTGCCTCTTGCGGTCTTTGGCTCCCTCGTTGGGGTGAGCCTCGCGGGCCGAATTGAGGCTCGCGCTTCGGGCCTGAGGCGTGCCCGCGGCGCGTGCGCGCCCTCCATGGCGCCGCGGGAGCTATTGGCCATCCGTGGCCTTCGGCCGGACTTGCGCCCTCGCCCTCGCGCAAGTTCGGCTCACCGCGACGCTCAAGTCTCTCGCTGTGAGCCAAAGACCGCCCGACAAAAGTGGGGATACGCCAGAGACTGACTGCACTGCACTCTCGCGAAAAGCCCATTCGCCGCGGTGCTGAAAGTCTTGTACCCCAGGGGCAGGACCCGCTTGCCTGGCTAATCGCCACCGCCAAGGCTTCCGACCTGACGCCAGGCCACAGGCTCCTCTTGCGGCATTTCGTTTTCCGCGCCCGGCGCTGCGGCCTTGGGCACGGCATCCTCTGCTACCATGCGGAGATTGCGGTAGCGCGACATGCCCGTGCCCGCGGGAATCAGCTTGCCGATAATTACGTTTTCCTTCAGCCCCAACAGCGGGTCAACCCGTCCCTTGATCGCCGCCTCGGTGAGTACCCGCGTCGTCTCCTGGAAGGAAGCGGCAGAGAGGAACGAGTCCGTAGCCAGGGAGGCTTTGGTAATACCCAGGATTACCGGACGGGCCGTAGCCGGCTTTCCTCCACGGGCCTCCACCGCAGCATTCTCTTCCTCAAACTCAAAACGGTCGATAATTCCCCCCGGCAGTAAAGTGGTGTCGCCTGCGTCCTCCACTTTCACTTTGCGGAACATCTGGCGGATCATGATCTCGATGTGCTTGTCGTTGATTTCGACTCCTTGCATGCGGTAAACGCGCTGCACTTCACCCAAAAGATACAACTGCGCCGCCCTCACCCCCTTGACCTTCAAGAGGTCGTGCGGGTTAACGGGGCCCTCGGTGAGCTCGTCGCCGGGAACGACACGGCTCCCCACCTCCACTTTAAGGCGCGAGCCGTAAGGCACTTGATAGATACGATGCTCGCCGTCCGCGTTCACCACTTCGATTTCACGCCGTCCCCGGCCTTCGCCGATGCGTACTACCGTACCTTCTCCCTCGGCAATGGTCGCCTGCCCTTTGGGCTTGCGCGCCTCAAAAAGCTCTTCCACCCGCGGCAGACCCTGAGTAATGTCCTCGCCGGCCACGCCCCCGGTGTGGAAAGTACGCATGGTCAACTGGGTACCCGGCTCACCGATGGATTGGGCGGCAATGATCCCCACCGCCTCGCCGATTTCTACCGGATAGCCCGTCGCCAGGTTGCGGCCGTAGCAGCGCGCACAGACCCCGTAGCGCGTCTGGCAGGTGAGCACCGAGCGCACCCTGACCTCTTTCAGACCCGCGGCTATCAACTGCTCTACGTGCTCCTCACGGATTTCCTCGTTGGCCGCCACGATCAGTGCCCCGGTACGCGGATCCCTAATGTCTTCGGCAGCGAAGCGGCCGGTTATCCGTTCTTCGAGCCTTTCAATGACCTGGTCACCCTCGGCAATCTCGCCAACGAGTACACCCTCGTGTGTGCCACAGTCCTCCTCGCGCACGATGACGTCTTGGGCCACGTCCACCAGCCGCCGGGTCAGATAACCGGAATCGGCCGTACGTAGCGCCGTGTCGGCCAGACCCTTCCGGGCCCCGTGGGTCGAGATGAAGTACTCGAGCACGGTAAGACCTTCGCGGAAATTCGCCTTGATGGGCAGGTCGATAATCCGGCCCTGGGGGTCGGCCATCAGGCCGCGGATGCCGGCAAGCTGCCGGATCTGCTGAATGTTGCCCCGGGCGCCGGAGTTCGCCATCATGAAAACGGGGTTGAACTTGTCAACGTTCTCCGTAAGCCGGCGGGTGATCTCCTCCGTCGCCTCGTTCCAGAGCTGGATTACCTGCTGGTAGCGCTCCTCCTCGGTGATAAGCCCGCGGCGAAACTGCTGCTCGATTCGCTCCACCTCGTCCTCGGTGCGGGCGATGATTTCTTCCTTTGCCGTCGGTACATCGAGGTCGGCCAGGCCAATGGTGATGCCCGCCACAGTGGCGTAGTGAAAGCCCAGGCGCTTGATCCCGTCCAATACTTCCGCCGTGGCCGCATTGCCCTTCAACCGGTAGCATTTGGCCACGATCTCGCCGAGCTGTTTCTTGCCGATCTCGCAGTTGTAGAAGCCCAACTCCTTGGGGATGGGCGCCTCGTAATTAAAGATCAGCCGACCCAGAGTAGTCTCCGTGAGCTTGCCGTCGACCGGCACCGTAATGCGCGCCTGCAGATCCAAAAGACCGTTTTCGTACGCGAGGCAAGCTTCCTCGTAACTGACGAAGCGCTTTCCTTCTCCCTTCGCCCCAGGGCGCTCCGCCGTGAGGTAGTAGCAGCCCAGCACCATATCCTGGGTCGGCGTGACCACCGGGCGGCCATCCTTGGGGTTGAGGATGTTGTTTACCGAAAGCATCAGGATGCGCGCCTCAGCCTGGGCCTCGGCGGAAAGGGGGACGTGTACCGCCATTTGGTCGCCGTCGAAGTCGGCGTTATAGGCCGTGCAAACCAGGGGATGAATCTGCAAGGCCCGGCCCTCGACCAGCACCGGCTCGAAAGCCTGGATGCCCAGCCGGTGAAGCGTGGGCGCCCTGTTGAGGAGAACCGGGTGTTCCTTGATAACCTCTTCCAAGACGTCCCAGACTTCGTTCCTGACCCTTTCCACCATCCGCTTGGCACTCTTGATGTTGTGGGCAAAACCCTTGTCCACCAGTCGCTTCATCACAAAGGGCTTGAACAGCTCGAGCGCCATCTCCTTGGGGAGGCCGCACTGATGCATCTTCAGCTCCGGCCCGACAACGATCACCGAGCGGCCCGAGTAGTCGACCCGTTTACCCAGGAGATTTTGGCGGAATCGCCCCTGCTTACCCTTGAGCATATCGCTTAAGGACTTGAGCGGCCGGTTTCCCGGGCCGGTAACCGGACGGCCGCGCCGTCCGTTGTCGATCAGGGCGTCAACCGCTTCCTGCAACATCCGCTTCTCGTTGCGTACAATTATATCCGGCGCACCCAAGTCCAGCAGGCGCTTCAAGCGATTATTACGGTTGATGACCCGCCGGTAAAGATCGTTGAGGTCGGAGGTGGCAAAACGCCCGCCATCAAGCTGGACCATGGGCCGCAGTTCCGGCGGAATGACCGGGATGACGTCGAGAATCATCCACTCCGGCCGGTTGCCGGACTTGCGGAAGGCCTCCACCACTTCAAGCCGGCGGATGGCCCGCACCCGCCGTTGGCCGCTTGCTTCTTTCAGTTCTTGACGCAGTTCGGCCGCCAGCTTATTCAGATCGATCTCCTGCAACAGCCGCTTGATCGCTTCCGCACCCATCAGGGCCTCGAAGCGGTTACCGTAGCGGTCGCGGTATTCGCGGTACTCCCCTTCCGTAAGCAACTGCTTTTTCATCAGCGGCGTGTCACCGGGGTCCACCACGACATAGGAAACGAAATACAAAACCTTCTCCAACGCCCGCGGCGACATGTCGAGGATTAGTCCCATACGGCTGGGAATACCCTTGAAATACCAGATATGAGAAACGGGTGCCGCCAGCTCGATGTGCCCCAGGCGCTCGCGCCGTACTTTGGCGCGCGTAACCTCCACCCCGCAGCGGTCGCAAACAATACCCTTGTACCGTACCCGCTTGTACTTGCCACAGTGACACTCCCAGTCGCGGGTTGGGCCGAAGATCCGTTCACAGAAAAGCCCGTCGCGCTCGGGCTTTAGGGTACGGTAGTTGATCGTTTCCGGTTTCTTGACCTCCCCGCTGGACCAGGCACGGATCTGCTCGGGAGAAGCCAGGGCGATGCGCATCCGTTCGAAGTTGTTCACGTCCAACAAGGCTCTCTCTCCCTTCTCCCTTTACTTCGCTTCCCGTTTCCTAATCCCGGATAGCGGATGGTCGTAGTCCAATTCCTGCTCTTCTTCTCCTTCCTCCCACGCCAGTTCCTCTTCATCCAGGATTTCCGGGCTTTCTTCCAGTTCCCCGGCGTATTCCTCCTCTTCTACCTCCCCCTCCGCCTCAAGGCCACGGGTGCCCTCGACGAGGTAAGCTTCCTCCTCTTCTTCCTCCTCCTCTCCCTCTTCCTCGCCTTCTACAACGAGGGCTTCTTCCGGCCGCAGGTCAAGGCCCAGTTCCTTGGCGGTTTCGGCAAAATCGTCTTCTTCTTCCCGGATTTCGATTTCCTGGTCCTCCTCGGAAAGAACCTTGACGTCCAGACCCAGGCTTTGGAGCTCTTTAATCAAGACCTTGAAGGACTCCGGCACACCCGGCTCCGGAACGTTCTCTCCCTTGACCACGGCCTCATAGGTGCGCACCCGGCCAACCACGTCGTCCGACTTCACGGTAAGAATCTCCTGTAAGGTATAAGCGGCGCCGTAGGCTTCCAGCGCCCAGACTTCCATCTCGCCAAAGCGCTGGCCCCCAAACTGGGCCTTGCCACCGAGAGGCTGCTGCGTCACCAGTGAATAGGGACCGGTGGAACGGGCATGGATCTTGTCGTCTACCAGGTGGGCGAGCTTCAGCATGTAGATGTAACCCACCGTAATCTCATGGCCGAAGGGCTCACCGGTACGCCCGTCATAAAGCACGGTCTTGCCGTGCGGCGGCAGGCCTGCTTTTTCCAGCGCGCGGACGATATCTTGTTCGTCGGCGCCGTCGAAGACGGGGGAAGCGACCTCAAGACCGAGAGCTTTTGCCGCCCAGCCCAAGTGGCACTCGAGGATCTGCCCCAGATTCATGCGCGAGGGAACGCCCAAGGGGTTAAGCACGACGTCGACAGGTGTCCCGTCCGGAAGGAAAGGCATATCTTCTACCGGGAGAATCCGCGAGATAACCCCCTTGTTCCCGTGGCGGCCCGCAACCTTATCTCCCTCGGAGATCTTGCGCCGCTGGGCCACATAAACCCGTACCAACTGGTTCACGCCCGGCGCCAATTCGTCGCCCTTTTCCCGGGAGAAAACCTTCACCTCGACTACCTTGCCGGACTCGCCGTGCGGTACCCGGAGCGAGGTATCCCGTACCTCGCGCGCCTTCTCGCCGAAAATAGCCCGCAGCAAACGCTCCTCGGCGGTCAGCTCCGTCTCTCCTTTGGGCGTGACCTTGCCCACGAGGATATCACCCGGTTGCACCTCCGCCCCTACGCGGATGATGCCGCGGTCGTCCAGATCTTTTAGCACTTCTTCACCCACGTTCGGGATGTCGCGGGTGATCTCCTCCGGACCGAGCTTGGTGTCCCGCGCCTCGCACTCATATTCCTCAATGTGAATCGAGGTAAAAACGTCTTCCCGTACCAGCCGCTCGCTGATGAGGATGGCGTCCTCGTAGTTATAGCCCTCCCAACTCATGAAGGCCACGAGGACGTTGCGCCCCAGGGCCAGCTCACCTTGTGCCGTGGAGGGACCGTCAGCAATTACCTGGCCAGCTACCACCCGGTCGCCCTTCCTCACAATGGGCTTCTGGTTAATACACGTACCCTGGTTGGAGCGAACGAATTTCAGCAATTTGTAACTGGTGGGGCGGCCAAGGTCGTCCTCCACCACGATTTCGTTCGCCGTGACCCTGGTTACCGTGCCGTCCCCCTTCGCCACCACCACTACGCCGGAATCCCGGGCCGCCTTCCATTCCAGTCCCGTACCCACCAGGGGCGCCTCGGTGCGTACCAGGGGCACGGCCTGACGCTGCATGTTGGCACCCATCAGCGCCCGGTTGGCGTCGTCGTGCTCCAGGAAAGGGATGAGGGAGGTGGCTACGCTCCATACCTGCTTGGGCGAGACGTCCATGAAATCGACCTCATCCGCCGCCACCTCCAGGATTTCACCCCGGTACCTCGCGTTAACCCGCTTCCTCAGGAAGCGGCCCTCTTCGTCCAGCGGCGCATTCGCCTGGGCAATGACATACTTCTCCTCTTCGTCGGCCGCAAGGTAAACGATTTCATCGGTAACCACGCCTTTTTCCTTATCTACCCGCCGGTAGGGCGTCTCGATGAAGCCGTACTCATTAACCCGGGCATAGGTGGTTAAACTACCGATAAGC
The DNA here is from genome assembly GCA_014360105.1 of Clostridia bacterium. GTDB lineage: Bacteria > Bacillota > DSM-521 > Neomoorellales > SLTJ01 > JACIYD01. The sequence continues at coordinate 1,477 of JACIYD010000011.1, read as the reverse complement.
CCGATGTTCGGTCCTTCCGGCGTCTCGATGGGGCAGACTCGCCCGTAGTGGGAGTGGTGGACGTCCCGCACCTCAAATCCGGCGCGCTCCCGGCTCAAACCGCCGGGTCCCAAAGCGCTCAAGCGCCTTTTGTGCGTCAGCTCGGACAGCGGATTGGTCTGGTCCATAAACTGGGAGAGCTGACTGGAGCCGAAGAACTCCTTGATGGCCGCCACCACCGGCCGGATGTTGATGAGCAGTTGCGGGGTAATGACGTCAACATCCTGGATGGTCATTCGCTCCCGCACCACGCGTTCCATTCTGGCCAGGCCCACGCGGAACTGGTTCTGTAAAAGCTCACCCACGGAACGCAAGCGCCGGTTACCCAGGTGGTCGATATCGTCTGTTTCTCTCTTACCATCCATTACTTCAAGCAGATAACGCAAAATGGCGATAATATCCTGGGCGGTCAACTGGCGACTGGTGATGCTGGGGTCCAGGCCCAGCTTCTTGTTGAGCTTGTACCGGCCAACGTTGCCCAGGTCATAGCGCCGGGGATCGAAGAATAAACTGTCTAAGAGGTTGCGCGCCGTCTCCACCGTGGGCGGCTCGCCGGGGCGCAACCGCCGGTAGATTTCGAGCAATGCCTCTTCGGCGGAATCCGCGTTGTCCCGCTCCAGCGTCGTCTGGATGCGGGTGTCATAACCAAAGAGTTCGGCTACCGCCATGGTGGTTCCGTAGCCCAGGGCACGGACCAACACGGTTGCCGGAATCTTGCGCGTGCGGTCCACCCGGACGTAAATGAAACCGGTGCTGTCCGTTTCGAACTCCAGCCAGGCGCCGCGGTTGGGGATGACCGTCGCGCCGTAAAGCTTGGCGCCGCTTGGATCCTGCTGTTCACTGAAATAAACACCGGGGGAGCGCACAAGCTGGCTGACCACCACCCGTTCGGCTCCGTTTATTACAAATGTGCCCTTTTCCGTCATCAGGGGGAAGTCGCCCATGAAAACTTCTTGTTCTTTGACCTCGCCCGTTTCCTTGTTGATCAAGCGCACCTTCACCCGCAGCGGCGCGGCATAGGTCATATCCCGCTCCTTGCAGGCCTCAACGGAGTACTTCGGTTCCCCCAGGCTGTGGCCGACAAACTCCAGCAGGAGATTTCCTGTAAAATCCTGGATCGGGGAAATGTCGTGCAGCACTTCGGCCAAACCTTCGTTGATGAACCATTCGTAGGAGCGGCGCTGCACCTCGATGAGATCTGGTAGCGGCAAGACCTCGGGAATCCGTCCGTAACTCCAGCGCTCTTTGTGGCCCAACTTCACCGGGTAGGGATAGGCCATTCCTTCACCCCCGTGGGACAAAAAAAATGCAAAAGCAAAGCACGTTTCCCTTTTCCCGCTTTGCTTTTCCGCCTGGAACCCCTTATCCAAGTATTATAACCAAAGGTAGCCACCCTTAGCCAGGCACAGGCTGATGGCATTATTATATGCTAACACAA
>JACIYD010000109.1 GCA_014360105.1 Clostridia bacterium | reverse complement strand
GGCCGCCGCCCCGGGGCGGCAACCAATTATTACGCCCGAGCCTCCCATTGTGCATCCGTCTGTGGTAGAATAGGAAAAGGCGCACCGAGAAAGGTGGTGTAAACCTTGAAGGAAAAGGTGGAGGCCGTACTGGAGAAGATCCGTCCTTCCCTCCAGGCCGACGGCGGGGATGTCGAGCTGGTCGGGGTAAGCGCGGAGAACGGGCTGGTCACCGTCCGTCTCACCGGTGCCTGCGGTGGCTGCCCGATGGCGACGATGACTCTGAAGCAGGGTATCGAGCGGGTGCTGAAGCAGGAAGTTCCCGAGGTGAAGCAAGTGATAGCCATTTAGCAAAAAGGGCCCTGGACGGCGCGGTGGTGCGCGGCCAGGGCCCGAGTCTTTCATGAGAGGCTGCCACGACAAAAGAATTCCTGATGGGTCGGGCAGAACTCGTAAGGGGAGGTAAGCTGGGCGAAAAGCATCTCTTCCTGCCAATGAGCATTGAAAAGGCGACAGCCGCGGTCGGCGCAAAAAGGCTCGCCGGTCAAATGATACGCCACCGCCTGGGCGGCGTAACCTTTGAGTACTGCGGTGAGGCGCGCATCGCCGTAGTCCAGGTACGCCTGCGCGTCCACCGCGCCGTAGGCGGCCAGTTCCGCGGCGACGATCCCGGAAAGCCGTGCCTGCTGCTTCGCCAGATAATAGGCGCGCGGCTTGGCCGGTCCCTCCACCGCGCCCGAGGCGGAAAGAAGGCAGGGATAACCAAAAAGGGCCACGCGACAGTGGTAGCGCCCGCCCGGGTCGGGCGTCGCCAGAAGCTGATTCGTCAGCACCAAGTGCAGGTGCTGCCGGGTACGTTCCCCCGCGGCAATCAATTCGCGCAGCGCCGCCATCACCGCCAGGCCGTCATAGAGCAGGCCCATGGCGCTGCTCGTCGGGTCAAGCAGGCGTTTCTCCTCATAGCGCACTTCCATGGGAAGCGGCGGCGTTTCCCGCCGGCCGGCCGGCCCCAGCCTGGCTTCGGCCCAGGCCATGGCCAGCCGCGCCACAGCCCTGTCCTGTTCCGCTTCGCTCAGGCGGCCGAGCCAGAAGGCGGTAAATTCCTCCCGCAGCTCTACCGTAGCCCAGGAGCAGAGGTCGGCCAGATAAGCGGCCAGTTCTTTGGCATTAAGGTTTGGCACCCGGGGCTCGGCGTAGAGCAAAATCTTCATGCCGCCTTGGCCAGCGCCTCCCGTACCACGACCGCCGCCCGCTGCCCGGAAAGGAGCATGGCGCCGAAGGTGGGGCCCATCCGCGGCAGACCGTAAGTAGTCGAGACGGCCATGCCGCAAACGACCAGCCCGGGCAGGACCTCGCCCGTATGTTCCACAATGAGGTCTTCCGAGCGGTCGACCCACATGGCGCCGAAGCCGACGGTCTTGATCATGCCCCGTTCTTCTGCCTTCTTCACCACAAACGCATCATGACCGGTAGCGTCGATGACCACCCTCGCTTCCAAAGCTACCGGGTCAACACAGGTGATCTCCCGCGGCAGGGCGTTGACCGGCGTCCAGTTGATGACCACGCCGCTGATACGGCCGTTTTCCCGCACCACAACGTCGTCGAAGGAGGTCATGTTCGCCACCTTCACCCCCGCGTCACAGGCCGCGCCGATGAGCTTGGAACACGCGTGGGGCCCGTCGGCAACGTAAAGGCCGCGCACCGCCTCTTGATAAGGCACGCCCAATTCGTCCAACAAGCGGTGCGCCGGTGCGCGCAAGGTCACCTTGTTCATCAAGTAACCGCCGATCCAGAAACCGCCACCCAGGTAGTTGTTGCGCTCAACCAACAATACTTTGTAACCTTGTTGCGCCAGTTCGCGGCCAGCCATCAGGCCACTGGGTCCGGCGCCGACAATGATCACGTCGCTTTCGGCGTATTCGCTAAACTGTTGGAGGAAACCACCGACGATCGCCCGGGTGACGTCCTTCTCGCTAACCGCTTCGAAAATGGGCATCTTCGCCCCTCCCCCTCAAAAAAAGATTGGCCGCTCCCGGTAGAGAGCGGTCGCAAGGTGCCGCCTTCCCTACGCTGGCATTACCCAGGTCAGGTTCCAGGGGTCAGTGCGCCGGCACTTTCTCAGCCCTTACCGGGCTCCCCCAGCGGTTTCGGCAACATTGTAGCATCGCTCGCCATAGATGTAAAGCCCTTATGTAGCCGCCGTCTGCTCCCAGGCGGCCCGCAGCTTGGCCAAGGTCGTTTCGAGGGATTCCGGCAGGACCCGCGTCTCCCCGACCACGGGCATGAAGTTCGTATCCCCTTCCCACCGCGGTACGACGTGCCAGTGCAGGTGTCCCGGAATGCCCGCTCCGGCCACCCGGCCCAAATTAAGACCAATGTTAAAGCCGTGCGGCCGGTGAGAAAGCTTCAAGGCGCGGATCAGCCGGGGGAGAAAGAGAGAAAACTCCGTCCATTCCTCCGGGACAAGCTCCTCCATTTCACCTACATGGCGGTAAGGAGCCAGCATTACATGGCCGTTGTTGTAGGGATAGAGGTTCAAGAGCGCGAACACGAACTGCCCTCGGGCCACGATGTAGTTGGTCGCGTCGTCTAGCGCACGCGGTTTCTCGCACAGAATGCAGCCGGGGGGCTGCTCTTTGCCGACGTACTCCCCCCGCCAGGGCGCCCACAACTGCCGCATCTTTCAACCCTCCTCCAGCATGCGGTGCTCGACTTTCATCCGGCAATCTTCATTTTACTATAAACGGCGGCCGGTAGGCGCGGCGAACAAAAAAAGAGAGGCCAAAAGGCCCCTCTTTGGCTCTAGCGCCCTGCCCTGGTTCCCCCACGGCTGCCCGGTTCTGCTTTAAAGAATGTCGATCTTCCAGTTCATGCCGCTGTTGTTGTCCCAGTTATTGGCGCTGTCCTTGAAGCAGAAGTCAACTTCCCGGTCACCCTGAACCAGGATGCTTGCGCGGCAGGAGCCGTCGGGTTGCCAGGCCATGGCCGTGGTGCCAACATTCCTCCAGTTATCGAAGCCATAATGCAGCCAAACGTTATCGGCGCCGCTGTTGACCAGCAAACCCTTGTAGCTAATGCTCACGTACTGCCCCTTGCGTACCGGGACGGGCTCAACGGCGATGCGCGGATCGTTCACGTCCTTCACCTCCCATGTTTTCAAGGCTCACACCTTTAAGTTGCATTGGTGAAGGAGAAAGTATAGCTAGCAATTTTTGTTAACACATACGGGGCAGGTGGGATTGCGTTTGATCACTACTTCCTGGAAAGAACCGCGCAAGCCATCAAACAACAGGAGCCGGCCCACTAAAGGCTCGCCCACTCCCAGAATAAGTTTCAAGACTTCGTTGGCCTGGAGCACCCCCATTACTCCCGGGATGGTGCCCATCAGACCCACCTCGGCCGTTGTAGGAACCGTACCCGGAGGAGGCGGCGTAGGAAAGAGGCAGCGGTAGCACGGTCCGCGGCCAGGAATGATGGTCGTCAACATCCCGTCCCAGCGCAGTACCCCCGCCTCTACCAGCGGTTTGCCGGCGGCGACACAGGCGTCGTTTACCAGATAACGGGTCTCGAAGTTATCGACCGCGTCCACCACTACCTCGTAGGCGCCGACGATTTCCGCCACGTTGGCCGCGGTGAGCCCCAGCGGGTAGGTATCGATGGCCACGTGCGGGTTCAAGGCCTGCAAGGTCTGGCGTGCACTCTCCGTCTTGGGCACACCCAGACGGGCGACTTGGTGAAGCACTTGCCGCTGAAGATTGGAGAGCTCGACCACGTCGCGGTCTACCAGCCCGAGCCTACCGATTCCCGCCGCCGCCAGATAAAAGGCAGCAGGCGACCCAAGGCCGCCGCAACCAACGATGAGCACGCGCGCCCGCGCCAGCTTTTCCTGACCGGCCTCGCCCACCTCGGCCAAAAGGAGTTGGCGACTATAGCGTTCCTGTAGGGCGGGTGATAACATCTTCTACAGCCTCCTTGGGGTTTTGCCGTCCGATGCGGTACCGGCCGGACCCCTCGTCTCTAGCCGCGGCCACCTCGCGGTGGACGGCCGCGTACGCTGCCCAGGTGCGGAAACCGGCTTCCAACGCGGCCACCGTCTTACCGGTTACGTCCCGTACCGCCTGATTGAGGGTACGTCCCCGTCCCAATGCTTCGAGTAAGGCCTCTGGGGCTGCCGCGCCGTATTCCTGGCAGAGGTAATCCAGGAGCAGCAGGGACTGGCGATAGGCCAAGGCCTGGTCACCCAGATTGTCGAAATCCCGATCGAGGTCGGCCAGGGGGAACCACTTTCCTTCTGCCTCCGCCGCCGCGGGCGGGAAAACATAGCCCGTCACCGCCCGCTCTACCTGTTGGGCCAGACCCTCGGTCAGCCAACGGGGGTAGTTGCCGGCGGCGCGATAGTCGACCCAAAGGTGGGCCAATTCGTGGACGATCGGGCCTTCACGGCGAAAAACGGCGGCGACCTCCTCCGGACGGCGCGCCGCGATCCAATCGCTCGGTGAAAGAATACGTATCACTCCGGCCCAGTACACCCCCATGGCGCTTTCCTCCGCCCCCCAGCCGAATCCGGCCCCGAGACTCTCTCTATTCCGGTAGACGACCAGGGGTATTGTTTCCGGCGCTGCCCCGCCCAGGTAGTCCTTTACGGGCTGGTAGTAACTTTCGGCCGTCTGCAGCACCAATTGCGCCATCCGCGGGTCCGTGCCCGGCTGGTAACGCAAAGTGAAATGTTCGCCGCTTAAAGACGGCCAGCCGGCCGTACGTCGCATTTCCCTTTCCCGCTGCCACGTCCGCAGCAAGCTATAAGCGGCCACCTTTGGTCCGGCAGGATACTGACACCAGCGGCCAATTGCGAGAAAAGCCAAACAAAGTAGGAACAAGGAAAGTAATTCCAAGTACAGCCGGTCGGGCCACCATCCGCCCACCAACCCCCACCTCCGTATTTCTTCCTCTCCCGCATACTTGCTATCAGCGCAACCGCCTTCAAAAAAGGGAAACCAACGCGGCAAAGCGGCCGCTCCGGCCGCCGTCACGACGGTGGCTGTAAAACCACTCCGGATGACAGGCGGTACACCGCGAAAAAAGCGAGATCTGTTCTGCCGCCACCCCCCGGCGCCGCAGGGCCAGAACATTGGCCTGCGCCAGATCCACACGCCAGCGCTGCCCCTCCGGAAAGACCACCGTTTCCACCTCGGGGCCCAGTAAAGCCCTAAGACCGGCCACCACTTCTTCCCCCACAATATAACAGCAGGGACCGATGGAAGGTCCGATGGCCACCTTAAGGTCGGCAGGCCCCGCTCCTGGTTCGCAGCAGAGTGCGTCCACCGCCGCCTGGGCGATTCCTGCTACCGTGCCACGCCAGCCCGCATGGATCACCGCCACGGCGGGGGGAAAACGGCGAAAAAACAAAAGCGGCACGCAATCGGCGAAAAGGCCCACCAAAGCCAGCCGCGGCAGGCGGGTCACCAGGCCGTCGGCGGCCGCTATGGCGTCTTCGGCTCGCATCGCCCCTTGCCCCGCCTCCGCCTCGCCCACTTCCGCTACACGGCTACCGTGAACCTGCGCTCCGGCCACCCAGCGCTCGACGGGGATGCCCAGTGCCCGCGCCAGTCGCCGCCGGTTCTCCCTAACCGTTGCCGCTTCGTCACCCACCCGAAAACTGAGGTTGAGCGTGGCGTAGCTTCCGCCGCTGAGGCCGCCCCGGCGCGTGGAAAAAACCGCCAGAGCGCCTTCCTCGTACCAGCCGGAGACCAGAAAATAGGTCAGCCCGTCTTCTTTTATCATTTCAAACCCGGCCATTCCTTCAGCACGCCCGGCCGTACCCCTCTTGGCGGCGGGCACCGGCCACAATTATACCGTAATCCCTCCGGCGGCTCAACCGGGGAAGTCCCTGACGTATCCCCACTTTTGTCGGGCGGTCTTTGGCTCACAGCGAGAGACTTGAGCGTCGCGGTGAGCCGAACTCGCGC
>JACIYD010000108.1 GCA_014360105.1 Clostridia bacterium | reverse complement strand
TGGCAAAGAGGCGAGTAAGTCGAGCACCTTCCCTAACCGCGGTCCCTCATTGTAAGCCGGTACAAGTGCGCCTATAACCAAGCAAATCCCTCCGTGTTGGCAAGTCTTGAGCCCCGGTTTTACTTCGTGCCCCGGGCTCAATCTCCTCTCGCCGACCCTCTGGTAATTAGTGCTCTTTACAACCCGGTTGCCGGTTGGTAAGATGAGCAGCAGGAGGACAGGCGGTGGGGGAGAAACAGGCGATCATCGAGGCGCGCGGGCAGGCTTATCTAAGGATCCCGGTGCGTACACACGTACTTACCGCCGCCGACCGTATTGAAGAGGTGGTGGCCGCCTACGCGCTGCCGTTGGCCCGGCCCGGCGACATCATTTTTATCAGCGAGAAAGCGGTAGCGGCAACCCAGGGCCGGGCCATCCCGCTGGAGAAAATCCGGCCGGGGTTCTGGGCCCGCCTGCTCTGCCGTTTCGTGCGTAAGGTCAGCTACGGCATCGGCCTGGGCATTCCCGAGACGATGGAAATGGCCATCCGGGAGGTCGGGCTGTGGCGTATTTTGCTGGCCGCTTTTATCGGTGCCCTAGGCAAGCTCCTCGGCCGCCGTGGTGATTTTTACCGCGTTGCGGGCCGGGCGGTCGCCGCCATTGACGGCCCCACGCCCTACACCCTGCCGCCGTACAACACTTGCGTGGTCTTGGGGCCGAAAGATCCGGAGAAGGTGGCCTGCCGCATCGCGGCGCACGTAGGCCTGCCGGTGGCCATCGTGGATATCAACGACTTGGGCGGGACGGTGCTGGGTGCCTCACCGGGGGTGGAAAACGATCTGCTGGTGGCGATCTTGCGGGATAACCCGCTGGGCCAGGGTGCGCAGCAGACGCCCATCGGCCTGATCCGCGCCGTCAGTGCAGCGGCGGTGACCGGCGTTTCGTAGGCCGCTTGGCTAAAGGCGGGGCGCCGACCGAAAGCCCCAGAAACTGAGATTTCTTAGCAAAAACCATGCCAGGTACTGGAATTTTGGGGGAGGGTGCGCGTGCTCACGGTTGAGGGAGTAAGCAAGCGCTTTGGCCCTACGGTTGCCGTACAGGACTTGAGCTTCACGGTGGAGCAGGGCGAGATCTTCGGCCTCCTTGGCCCCAACGGGGCGGGAAAAACGACCACTCTACGTTTGATCACCGGTTATATGCCGCCGACCACCGGCAGGATCAAGGTAGCCGGTTTTGACGTCGCGACCGCACCGCTGGCGGTGAAGCAGCGTCTCGGCTACCTTCCCGAGAACCCGCCCCTTTACCCGGAGCTGACGGTAAGGGAGTATCTGGGGTTTGCGGCCAGCCTCAAGGGCCTGCGCCGCCAGGGGCTGGTGCGGGAAGTGGCCCGCGTGATGGAAGAGGCCGGCGTGGCGGACGTGGCCGGCCGGCTTATCGGCAATCTTTCCCGCGGCTACCGCCAGCGGGTGGGATTGGCCCAGGCCCTGCTCGGTAGCCCGGAGCTGCTGGTCCTGGACGAACCGACCGTCGGCCTTGACCCGGTGCAGATCGCCGAGATGCGCCGGCTGATCAAGGAGCTGGCCGCCCAGCACACCGTCATCCTCAGTTCCCACATTTTGCCGGAAGTAAACCAGCTATGCCAGCGTGTCCTCATCCTCAACCAAGGGCGGATTGCGGCGCAGGGGACGCCGGCAAGCCTGGCGGCGGCGACGGGCGGGCGGCAGTTGGAGGTGACGGTGAAAGGGCCGGTGGCGGAAGTGGCGGCGCTACTGGCCGCCTTGCCCGGGGTTCGCGCCGTGCGGCAGGCCGACGGGCGGCCCGGACAGGAACCTGCCGCAACGTACTTCCTTGAATTGCTGCCGGGTGAGGACGTGCGGGAAGAACTTTTCTTTGCTTTGGCCGCCCGCGGCTGGCCGCTCCTGGAAATGCGGCGGCATCAGCTTTCCCTGGAGGAGGTCTTCCTGCAACTGGTGACCGAAGAAGAACCTGCAAACGGTGGGGGGAACCCGAACTGATGCGCGGGATGTGGTTCGTTTTTTGCCGCGAGCTGCGGAGCTATCTTTACTCGCCGCTGGCCTACGTGGTGCTGGCCGTTTTCCTCGCGATCGGAGGCTACCTTTTCAGCGTCGTGCTCTTGGCAACGCGGCTGGCCGACCTGGGGGCCTATTTCAGTAATATGGGCCTCATCTTAATGTTTCTCGTCCCCATTCTGACGATGCGGCTCTGGGCCGAGGAAGAGCAGCGGGGTACGGCGGAATTCCTGCTTACCGCCCCGGTGACGGTGGGACAGGTGCTTGTGGGCAAGTATCTGGCCGCCGCCGCCATCTTCCTGATCGGCCTGGGGTGCACGCTTCTTTACGCCCTGATCCTGGCGCGCAGCGGCCAGCCCGACTGGGGGGCGATCTGGGGAGGCTACCTGGGCTTTCTCTTGCTGGGCCTGGCCTACCTGGCGGTTGGCCTCTTTGCCTCCGCGCTTACCGGCAGCCAGATGGTGGCCGGCCTCCTGGGCTTTGGCCTGCTCCTTGGCTTTTGGATTATCGGCTGGCTCGCCCAGGCGCTGGGCGGCCGGGTCGGTGAGGTGGCCCAGTTTGTCACCGCCGTCGGTCACTACGAGGACTTCCTCAAGGGAGTCGTTGATACGCAGCACCTCCTTTACTTTGGCAGCTTTATCGGCGCCTTTCTCCTGCTGGCCGCCGAGTGCTTGAAAGCGCGCCACGGGAGCTGAGGGGGAAGAGCGGGATGTGGCAGAGAACGAGTCAGCGCTGGGTGCTGGTGGCGAGCATTTTGGGAATCCTGGTCCTGGCTAACGTCTTGGGCGCAAGACACCACTTGCGCCTGGACCTCACGGCCGGTAAGAAATACAGCCTTTCCACTCAGACCAGGGAAGTCTTGGCACGCCTGGAAGAACCCGTGCGGTTGCTTGCCTTTCTGGAAAAGGGTACGGAAGAGGCGAAACAAGTGGAAGACCTGTTGCGCGAGTACACCTACGCCTCGCCCCGCGTAAAGCTGGAACTGGTCGACCCGGTGGCCGAACCGGCACGGGCGCGGGAATACGGGGTGCAGTACTACAACACAGTAGTGGTGGAGCGGGGGCAGAAGAGCCGCAAGGTCGAACCGTATAACATCTTTGCTCCGGGCACCAATCCTTACGAGACGGAATTCCGGGGGGAGCAGGCCGTCACGCGGGCGATCCTCGACCTGCTACACCAGAGCGGGGCGGTAGTTTATTTCCTCGAAGGGCACGGGGAGGGAAGTCTGGAGGGAGACCTCGCCGCGCTGCGCGACTATCTCCAGGGGGAGGGCTATACGGTAAAGTCCCTTAACCTGGCCACGGCGGGCCGGTTGCCGCAGGATGCGGCGGCGGTGGTCCTTGCCGGTCCGCAGCAAGACTTAGCCCCCCAGGAGGTGGCGGCCCTGCGCGACTACTTGGCCGGGGGCGGCCGGTTGCTTGCCCTCGTTGACCCCCTGCCGCGGCCGCTGCCGCAGTTGGAGGGGGTGCTTGCCGCCGCCGGCGTGACGCTGCACCGGGACCTGGTAGTCGACCCGGAGCGGGCTTTCTTCTTCGATGCGCTCAGTCCCCTGCCGCTTTTGCAGGAGCACCCGATTACGGAGAAAATGTTACAGCAAAAGGTCAATCTGGTGCTGCCGCGGGCCCGCAGCCTGGCGGCTTCTCCGGGAGCGGAAAAGCAGTTTGAAGTGCGGCCCCTGCTCCGCTCGAGCGAGCGCGCCTGGGGTGAGACCAACCTGGCGGCACCCAAGGCACAACGGGATGCGGCTGACCTTCCCGGTCCGCTTAACTATGCTCTGGCGGTGAGCCGGCTAAAGCCGGCCGCAGATGGGGGAAAGGCAAGCGAGGCGACCGACGACGGCGCGGCCACGGGACGGCCCGTGGCGGTAGTGGTCGGCAATGCAACGCTGGCCCGGCAGCAGGCCCTGGGCTTCCAGGGTAACGCGGACTTTCTGGTAAACGCGATCAATTGGCTGCTCGGCGAAGAGCAGATGCTCACCATCCGGCCGAAGGCAGAATCACCCCGGCTGGTCACTCTGGAGCCCACCGACGCCGTGCTTATTTTCTACGGCACCACCTTCTTCTTGCCGGGGGCATTGCTTGCCTGCGGCCTGGGGCTCTGGTGGAGGAGGCGGGCGAAGTGAGGCGTTGGTGGCTGCCGCTTGCCGCGGCGGCGGTCTTTGCTCTTTTGCTTTTCTACGTGCTCGAGGTTGACCGCCGGGAACCTGCGGCCGACGGAAAAGAGGAGCCACGGCTGGCAACGTTCGAGACGGGTGCGGTAGATGAGATCGAAATCGGCGGGCCGGAGGGAAAACTTCTTTTCAAGCGCCGTCCGACGGACGGGTTTGCCTGGTGGCTGGAACCACAGCATCTGCCGGCCAACGATACGCGGCTCGAATACCTGCTGCAGACGCTGGCGAACTTACGGGGGAAGCCGGTAGCCGCGACAGAAGCGGAGGCGGGGGCCTTCGGGCTGGAGCGCCCGGCGTGGCAGATCGAACTGCGGGGAGGCGGACAAACGCTGCTGGCGCTGGCGGTGGGCGAAGCGGTACCGGTCACGGGTAGCGGGGGCGAGCGCCTTTTCTATGCCCGGCTCGGTGGCCGGCCGGAGATCTATACGGTGCCGGGGTGGGTAATAGACGATTGCGCCGGTAAGGTGGACGACTGGCGGGAACGTTACCTCGCCGAACTGCCTACGCCGGAGGTGGGCGCGGTGGAGGTGGCCTGGGACGGGCGGCGGCTGGCCGCACGGCGAAAAGAAGAACGTTGGTTTCTCTCCGTCCCCGGGGAAGGTGAGGTCGATGCCGGCAAGGTGCGTACCTTCATCAACCGGGTGACGTTCATGGAGGCGCGGGAATTCGTCTCGGACCGGCCGGAGACGGCCGCTCTGGCCGGCTGGGGCCTCGATCGCCCCTGGCTTGTGGCTAAGCTGGCCACCGCGGACGGCTCACTGCGCCGCGAACTGCTGCTGGGCAAGCGCGCTCCCGGCCGGCCTCTCTATTATGCCAAACTGGCGGACCATCCCTGGGTCTACCTGGTAGAGGCGAGAAGCGTAGAAGAATTGCAGGCGGCCGCAACGGAACTACTGCAGGGGAGGGAATAGCTTGCTGCTGGACCTGGATCCCTATGTTTTGCGCTGGGGACCGCTCGCCGTGCGCTGGTACGGCCTCTTTATGGCCCTCTCTTTTCTTGCCGGTACCTGGTACCTGGTACGGGAGGGGAAGCGCCGGGGGCTGGAAGAAGATTTCCTTCTTAATCTCGCCCTCATTGTCATCGTGGCCGGGGTGGCGGGTGCGCGTCTCCTTTTCGTTGCGGCGAATAACCCGTCCTGGTTTATCACCGACCCGCTTCAGGTCTTGCGCATTTGGCAGGGAGGTCTTGCCTGGCACGGCGGCCTCCTGGGCGGCTTTCTCGCCGGGTGGTTTTACACGGCGCGCCGTGGGCTGAGCATTCACCGGCTGGCGGACCTGGCGGTACCCGGCCTCGCCCTTGGTTACGCCGCCATCCGCCTGGCCAATATTTTCAACCAGGAGGTGCTGGGCCGTTTCACCGACTTCTGGTTCGGACGCTGGCCGGCACAGCCGATCGCCATGGCCCTGGCGCTCGTCCTCCTGGTCCGCTACGTCTACCTGGCGCGGAAAGGGCCGCCGCCGGGCTATCAGTTCTGGTCTTTTATTTTCTATCATCAATTGTTGCGCGGCGCCATCGAGGAGAGCATCCGCGAGATGCCGCTGGTCGTCTGGGGTATGGAATCGGTCCGGTTTGGTCTCGGTTTTTTTACCCTGGCCCAACTGGCAACGCCACCGGTGATGCTTTTCGCCTGGTATTTTATGCAGCGGGCGAAAAGGGAGGTTTGAAAATTTAAATTTATTGATCCCAGTAGGAATAGCCCTGCTTGGCAGCGAATAATGGGGGGAAAAGTGAAAGGGCTACCCGGGTCTTGGAGGTGATAATGTTTTCGCCTG
>JACIYD010000107.1 GCA_014360105.1 Clostridia bacterium | reverse complement strand
ACTCTGGCTGAAAACGAACCTCCATTTCCGCCTGGAAATCTGCCCCTACGGCAGCCTCCCGCGCTACGAGACCAAGGCCAAGCGTTTTAAGGATTTGCGCCATACCGAGTAGCAGGTGACCTATGTCCAATGCGCAAGCATAGGTGCATCTACGGTTGGCCAGACACGAGATTACCGGTACCTCGTCTTTAAGAACATATGACTAAAAAGTTCAGAGGTCTGAACAGGGACAATTCTAGGACAAATGGGCCTCAGATCTTGAAAACAGCAGGGTAAGGGAGTATAATTAGAACGAGCTGTTCAGATCAGAAGAATGGGACAGCGGTCGTTACAGGCGAAAGTCTCGCAAGAGCCCAAACTTACTAATAGCACAACTATTCGGGCAAGCTCGGGCACCGGGACCCAGGCCTGAGCGGTAGGCGTAGCCGGCCGATCGCGCCTGTAGATCCCTGCCGAACTTCCGCCAAGGGGCGCCTGTGGGAGATCCGGCTGCCGCGCCAGATTACCTGCCCGCAGAACAAACGGAGAACGGCTTGCCCGGCAGAGGGCCTGTCCGGCCTGTTCTGGCTATTCCCATCTGGGCGTTTTGTTGGAGCCTGCGCGGCAATTAAAAAACCAACCTGGTCGCCGCTGGCGAGAAGGCAGAATCACTCCATTCTTTGAAAGTTACTTAGTGGTGCTAATTATGTCGCTTATCCGGCAACCCAGGCGCGTCAACCCGCATTCTTCTTCGACAGGAGGGCACATGAGGATGATCCCAACTACCCCCTACTGGAACCCGCTTCTGGAAACCATGCCGCGGGAAAAGCTAAGCGAACTGCAGCTTGCCAAGCTCAAAAGAGTGGTGCGCTGGGGATACGAGCGCTCAAAGCTCTACCGCCGCCTCTACGAGGAGGCGGGCTTTCACCCCGAAGAGCTAAAGGGCTGGGAAGACATCGCCAAGGTGCCCATGATCAGCAAAGAGCACTACCGCCAGGCCCAGGCCAAGGAGCCGTGGCCCTACGGTGAGGCCTTATGCGTCCCCTTAGAAGAGGTCACCGAATACCACCAAACCAGCGGCACCACGGGCCAACCCGTCTACCAGCCCGACACCTGGCAGGACTGGGAGTGGTGGAGCGAGTGCTGGTCCTACATCCTCTGGGCCATGGGCTTTCGCCCCACCGACCGGGTGTTCTTGCCCTTTGGCTATAACGTCTTTGTCGCCTTCTGGGCAGGCCACTATGCCGCGGAAAAACTGGGCTGCGAAGTGGTCGCGGGCGGCATTCTCAACACCGAAGAAAGGCTTTTGAAGATCAAGGAGCTACGCGCCACCGCTCTTATGGGCACCCCCACCTACATGCTCAACATGGCCGAAACCTGCCAAAAGAAACTCGGCTTTCCCGCCCGCGAACTCGGCATTAAAAAGATCATCTGCGCCGGCGAGCCCGGGGCCAGTGTGGAAGGCACCAAAAAGAGGATTGGGGAGGCCTGGGGTGCAGAAGTCTTTGACCACGTCGGCGCCACCGAGGTGGGCGGCTGGGCCTACGAGTGCACCCACCACCCCGGCGGGGTGCACGTCAACGAAGCCATGTTTTTGGTGGAACTGGTGGATGTCCAAACCAACGCTCCCATCGAAGAGCCCGGCAAAATGGGGAAAATCGTCCTCACCGCCTTTGACCGCCAGGCCCAACCCTGTATCCGCTTTGACACCAAAGACCTGGGCATGTGGGCCGAAGACCAGTGCACCTGCGGCCGCACCTTTGCCGTCCTCAAAGGAGGTGTTTTAGGCCGGGCCGATCATCTCACCAAGGTCAAAGGCGTGCTCTTTAGCCCCCTTGCCGTGGAAGAAGTGGTGCGCGCCCTGCCCGAGCTGGGCGACGAATACGAACTGGTCGTCACCAAAAAAGGCGAGGTGGACGAAATCATCCTCAAAGTGGAGCTCCTGCCCGCCTATGAGGCCCAAAAAGAAAGGGTCAGGGAAGAACTGGCGCGCCAGCTCAGGCTCAAGACCAACCTCAACTACCTGCTTGAGTTTCATCCCCCGGGCAGCCTGCCCCGCTACGAGCAAAAGGCCAAACGCTTCAAAGACCTGAGGCCGCACGCTTAACGTTTATCCCGGTTCGGGAGCTGCATTAACCAAGCCGGCCCGGGTCCAGACCTCCGGCCTAACCGGGCCAAAGGGAGGAAGAAGAAATGCCTGACCCCAATCTCAAAGAAGCGGCTTCACTCATCCAAAACCTGCGCGCCGCCGCTATAAGGCTCAGGGAACTCACCGAAATCCCCGCCGTGGTGCGCAATGCCGAGCGCATCCTGGCGAGCGTGCGGATGCTCGAGTTGAACGTGAACGAAGCCTTGGCGGTACTGGAAGGGGAGGAAAGTCTAGCCCGGGTTGGCTAAGTCGCCTGATCGCCCCCCAGCCCTGAGTATATACCTACCGGAGGAGGAGGGAGCGTATGAAGTATCTCGTCATCGGCCATGGCGCCGCGGCCGTAGGCGCCATCGAGGGCATCAGGAGCGCGGACCGGAGCGGTGAGATCACCGTCGTAGGTGACGAGCCAGGCCCGGTCTTCTCCCGCCCGCTGCTGGCGCACTACCTAGCCGGTGAAGTCAGCTTGGAAGCGATGGCCTGCCGCCCGCCGGATTTTTACCGGCGCTATCGCGTCGAGTCCTTGCTGGGCCGGCGTGCAGTGGACCTCGACTGGCAAGAGCAAGGGGTAACTCTTGATGACGGCCGCGTCCTCACCTACGACCGCTTACTGCTGGCCACGGGCTCCGTCACCACCTTTCCCCGGATCCCCGGAGCCGCGCTGGAAGGGGTGTACGGGTTCTGGAAGCTGGCCGAGGCGCAGGCGCTGGCGCGCGAGCTTGAAGGGCATCGGAATCTCCCCGCCGCGGTGGTGGGCGGGGGCCTGGTCGGGGTGCAGGCAGCCTACGGCCTGGCCCGCGCCGGCGCACGGGTAACCATCATCGAGGCCATGCCCCACCTTCTGGGCCGCATCCTCGATGCCACGGCGGCCCACCTGGCCGAGGAGCTTCTCGCTCAGGACGGCATCCAGGTGCTCTGCGGCCGGGCAATCAAGGCCATTGAGGGGAGAAACGGGCACGCCACTGCGGTGATTCTCGACGATGGCAGCACCCTTCCGGCGCGTCTGGTGGTCAAGGCGACCGGTGTGGCGCCGAACCTGGACCTGGTCCGCAAGGCTCCCCTGAAGACCAACCGTGGTCTCCTTGTCAATTCGTTCTTCCAGACCAGTCTGAGCAGCGTCTATGCCGCCGGCGATGTCGCGGAAACCTACGACGTCACCCAGGGAAGACCGGCGGTGAATGCCAACTGGCCCAACGCCTACCGCCAGGGCTGGCTGGCCGGGTTGAATATGGCGGGTAAAGCGGCCCCATATGAAGGTTCCCTTGCCATGACGAGCCTGGTGATCCGCCGCGTACCCTTCATCTCCCTGGGACTCGTCAATCCGGCCCAGGAGGGTTTTCAGGTCAAGACCAGGGCAAACCCGAACGCTTGCCTCTATCGCAAACTCGTTTTCCGGGATGATCGCCTTAAGGGAGCGATCCTGGTAGGCGATGTCGAACACGCCGGCCTCCTGCAGACGCTCATTAAGGAGCAGGCTTCGGTCGGCCTGATTAAGGATGCCATCCTGGAAGAAAAGCACCCCTTCTACCGCTTTGTCAGAGCAAGGCGTCAGATGAGCGTTGAGGGCGAAAAGCTTGCTTGGAAGGAAAGCCACAGTCTGCCGGAACGCTATGAAAAGCGCTTCAACGAGGCCAGTTGGACCGAGAGGGAGTACGATCTGCGGCCGTGGGATGGGTCGCTGCCGGCCGGCACGGCACAGCCCGCAGCGCAGCCCGAAGGAGGTGGTTAAGATGCGGCATTACCGCCCACCGGTACGCCAAGAACTATGCCTAAACGCCGCTATCGACCTGACCAGCGGGAAGGTAGCCACGTTCGAGGCGCCGGAAGAAATCGTCCGTCTGTATCTTGGCGGCCGCGGCCTTAACATGTACTATCTGGCCCGCTTCCTTACCGACCCTCAGGCCGATCCCCTGGGGCCGCAGAACGTGCTTATTATCGGTACGGGGCTCTTGACGGGGACGCTCGCGCCTAACAGCGGCCGCCATAACGTTACCTGCAAGTCACCCGAGTCGGGCATCATCGGCGACAGCAACATCGGCGGGTTTTTCGGGCCGGAAATGCGTTTCGCCGGCTTCGAGCGCTTGATTATCACAGGCCGGGCGCCGCATCCCGTCTACCTCTACCTGGAGGACGGCCGCATCGAGGTCCGGGATGCCCGACCTTACTGGGGACTGCGCACGAACGAAACGCAGCTCAAATTACGCGAAGATTTGGGCCCGGACGTGGAAATCGAGTGCATCGGCCCGGCAGGCGAGAAGCTCGTCCGCTTTGCCGCCACCCGCAGTGGCGTGAAAAACGCCGCCGGCCGCTGCGGCACCGGTGCCGTCTGGGGGTCGAAGAACCTGAAGGCCATCGTGGCGCGAGGAACGAGGGCGCTGCCCGCGGCCGATCCCGAGGGGCTGCTGGCCAAGTACCTGGAACTGCGGGATTACCTCAGGCGCTCCCGGGTGATCCAGGTACTGGGCCGAGTAGGTACGCCGCTGCTTTACGACGTGAGCAACTACCTGGGTGCCATCCGCACCCACAATAGCCAGCAAAACGTCTTTTTCGACACGCTCAAGGCAGAAGAGGTTCACCGCTACGTGGAAAAAATGCTGGGTTGCTATGGCTGCGTGGTCCACTGCCGCCACCGCAACCGGCTGGGCGGGGAGGGTCCGGAATACACCAACGAGGTCCTGCTGGGAGCAAACCTTGGCATTGCCCAAACGCAGGAGGTTATTGCCCTCAATAATCTGGTAAACGACCTGGGGCTTGATGCTTCCTCCACCGGCACTTACCTCGCCTGGGCCATCGAACTCTTTGAAAAAGGATACCTTAACGAGGAGACCGCCGGACGCGTACTGCGTTTCGGGGATTACGAGATGACCCGGCAACTAATCGAGGACATTGCCTATCGCCGCGGCTTCGGCGAGGTGCTCGCCGAGGGGAGCCGGCTGGTGGAGCGTTTCGGGCCGGAGACGGCCGACTTCCTCATCGCCGTCAAGGGCCTGCCGCAGTCCGATCCCCACGACGTGCGCTATCTTAAGGCCTTCGCCCTGGGGATTGCCACCTCTTCCCGGGGGGCGGACCACCTGCGCAGCCGGCCGACTCTGGAAATCCTGGACTTGCCGGGCGACTTGACCGCCCAGATCTACGGCCAGCCCGTGGACCCTAACCCCACTTCCTACCGCACCAAGGCGGTCGTGGTTCACTTCAGCGAAACCATTTACGCCGTCATCGATTCTCTCGGGCTGTGCAAGTTCGTCTGCCACGGCTTTAACAGTCCCCACAATCTGAAATACGATCATTTCCAGGAGCTGATCAAGCTAGCTACCGGCCTTGAGTTTACCAAGGAGGAACTGGTGGCGGTCGGCCGGCGGGTGGTCGACCTGGAACGCTATCTCAACCACCGTTTCCGGGGTGTTGACCGTAAGGACGATACCCTGCCGGGCCGCTACTTCGACGAACCGATGCCGCAAGGCCGGGCAAAGGGCAGCCGGATCGAACGGGAAGCCTTTGGCCGCATGCTTGACGAATATTACGCCCTGCGGGGCTGGACTCCCGAGGGCCTCCTGCCGGCGACGCGTATCGCCGAACTTGAGCGACAGCTTGCGCTTACCCCGGATGTGGCTCCGCCCCACCAGGCGACGCTCCGGGCGGCCTGTGCCGCACCAGCCGCGGCCAGAGGGGGCGTGGGAGGCGTGCGAAAAAGCTGAAGAAGAGGCGCCGGCCTCCCGGCAAAGCAGCATGTGACGTTTGGCGTTTTGGTGGAAGGGGGTAAGTACCGTGCTCTGGCAGAAACAGGTGTACGCCCGGCCCGACCTCTGCACCGGCTGCCGCCTCTGTGCCGCCGC
>JACIYD010000106.1 GCA_014360105.1 Clostridia bacterium | reverse complement strand
TTTCTGCCCGCGACTGCAGCCGGCGGGCAACACCACCCCTAGCACGGCGCAGACCAATATTGTCCAGGCCTATCGCGGCCAAGCTGTTATCGAGGACGCTTTCAAAACCATGGAGAACCCTCACTTCCTCGGTTGGAGCCCCATGTATCACTGCACGAACCAGAAGATCAGGGTACACTAACTAGTAGTCGGTTCAAGAAACAACCTTGCAGAATGGCAAAACGTGGTATCAGGCTATTGCTTAGCGAAAATGGGGTATGGCGGCAACCAATAGTCTGTTCTGTTGGGTACACGGAACTTCGGGAACGCTCTACTAGGAAAGTCACGCTAGTTCCCGTAAACGCCATAAAGACGGCTTGCGAGGCCGGTCCTGGGGCCTCTCCCACAGGCACCCGTAGAGTATCTTCTCAGCGCCTCTCCTCCAGGTACGGCGGCCGCCCGCCGTCCGGGTCCGGCATGCCGCGCCTCTGGAGTCCTCCCGGGGATTGCGGTCTGGCGCCCAAACAGGCCGCCAGGTAGCAGACCGCCAGCGAGAGCAGGACTACCGCCACCAGGACGCAGGCCTTGCCCCGTTCGCGGAAGATGCCGCGCGTCATGGCGGCGATCCACCCGGCATGGATCAACAGGTGAACCGCGACCACCGCCGTCACGAGATAGCCTATCCACACGTGCAGCGCTTTCAGCATGGGGAACCAGCCGCTGAAGAAATGAGGTCTAAGATCCAAGAGAATACCGGTGCCCGTACAAACCAGTCCGGTAATGAATAAGGCAACGTCGATGAGGTAGTTGGTTTCGCCCCTGGCGGCCATTCCGCCGTCACCTCCGTCTCTCAGTCTCTCCGGCCAGCGCCTAGTCTCCCATGCCAATCTACTATGAAACAATGGAAAGATTCCACTGCAAAAAGCTACTATTCGTAGCCAGGGTGCCCTTGATCTTTATTTGGAATCGATTTACCAGTTAATCCCTGCAATGTAGTTACCTCACCTCACCCAGGGGCTCAGGCAAGCGCTGCCGGCTGACATGGGGATCAACACCTTCTAGCATGTAGCAGAATATCAGGTCCAGTGGATCCTCTTTCACGTCGCAGCTTTCAATACTCGGTCAAGCAACAGGGGTGTGGACGGGATAAAGGCTTCCGCCCAGCGTAAGGGAGAAAAGCGCTTGCCTAGCGTGGGCGGCGCGATGGTGCGCAAGGAAAGCTCGAGGAGGCGACGGCTGACCAGCAGGGTCAGAAGGCTCACCAGGACCAGCGCTTCGATCACGTTTTTATTATGAGTTCAATCCCTCTGGAGCTCTGGCCGGACGACGTGCCCGCGGTCCTCTGGCCGCTGGACGTTTCCGTCCTGCCCGGCCTGGGGCCGAAGATGAGAAAGCGCCTCGAGGAGATGGGGATCAGGAGCGTCGGGGGCCTCGCGGCCAGGCGTGAGGAGTTTCTAGTAAGCTGCCCTTGGCAGCCTTGGCAGCGCCCTCTGGCACTACGCCCACGGCCCGGACTACAGGGAACTTGAAACTGCCCGTGAGGAAAAATCCCTTGGCGCCGAGACCACGTTCCCGCATGATATAAAGGACCTGGAAGAGGCCCTGGGCGGCGCTAGCCAGCCTGTGCGAGGACGTCGGCTGGCGGCTGCGGCAAAAAGGGCTTTTAGCCAGGACTGTGGCGGTGAAAATACGCTACGCCGATTACACGACTGTTACCCGCTCGGCGACGCTGCCGCGGCCGGTCTTTTCGGACGCGGCCATCTGGCAGGCCGCGAAGGATCTTTTCTTACGCCACGCCGGGCACGGGCCGTGGCGCCTGGTCGGCGTGCAGGTAACGAATTTGGCCGGCACGGACTGGCGCCAGCTCTCCCTGCTGGAGGATTCCCAGCGGGAGATGCGCGAGGAGAAGCTCGCCGCAGTGCTCGATGGCCTGAAAGCGCGCTACGGCAAAGATGTGGTGCGCCGCGCCAGGGCGCTAGGAGGAGGCAAGGGCAGAGGAGGTCGGAATAGCAGCTCCCGGTTAAAGTTGACACGCCCGAGGGTTATCGCCTATAACTGCATTGACGGACATAAGCGACCTAAGCTCAAGAAGGTAGGCACCTTGGAAGCTCGCCCATCAGCCCTTGCAAATGATAGCCTCCCAAAGCCCCACGTCCTTTTGATAAATCGGTGTAGAACCCGGCCACAGCGCCGAGCGGCAGCAGCTCCAGCAGCCGATAGATCACCGTCGTCTTGCCGCTGCCCGGCGGGCCGGTGATAAGCATGTTGCGCTTGGCGCTCATCCGGCGCAACCTTCCTTTGCCCAGGCCGCAGTTCTTTTTCAGACGGCTTTTTCTCACCTACTTGACAGACTTAAGCAAATAGGTTAGTCTGTCAATAGTGGCGACAGGTCGATAGATACAATGTATCATTACACTTGGCGGTTGGCAGTTGAAGCTCTTGAAGCTACTTCTATGTTAGGTAGGCAGGTTATAGGCCGTTTGCAGTACCACGGCAGGGAGTATGAGTTGGTGGCGGGCATGCTCGCAGTCGTGCCTCCCGGCAAAGGCCGACCAGGGGCGAATCTGACTTCGCAGTGTGAGCGGTGCAGGCACATCAAGAACAGGAGGAAAAAGCCTAATGTGCGGACCGAACATGCATTTCCCCTTTCCCTGCGGTTGCCGTGGCCACATGCCGCGGCTGGAGGGCTTCCTGATCCCCTGTTTATTGCTCCTCTTGAAGGAGAAACCGGCCCACGGATACGAATTGGTGGAAAGGCTGGGCAACTTCTCCTTCCTGGAGCAGGTCCCCGATCCCGGCGTAGTTTACCGTCACCTGCGGCGCCTTGAGGAAGAGGGTATGGTGGCCTCTCGCCTTGAGCCAGGCAGCGGCGGACCGGCGCGCAAGGTCTACTCCCTCTCCCCCGAGGGTGAAGATTACCTGCGGGCCTGGGCCTACCGGATCCACCGTCAGAAAGGCGTTTTGGAGGGATTCCTGCAGGAGTTCTTCCGGCTGTTTCCGGACGACAAGGGCAGCGCCTAGGGGGTGCTGCCCTTGTTTACCGTCGCCCTCTACCTTCTGGCGGCCGCGGCTACAGTCATTTCCCTGACGCGGGACCGAAAGAAAACGGCCAAGGCCCTACGCATCGCTAGTAACTCGTTCCTGCGCATCTTGCCCGACTTCGGCACCGTTCTTGCCCTGGTGGGAATAATGCTCACCTTCCTCTCCCCGGCAATTATTTCGGCCGTCCTCGGCCGGCAGAGCGGCTTATGGGGCATGCTCGCCGCCGCGGTGGTGGGATCAACAACCCTGATTCCGGGCTTTGTGGCCTTTCCTTTGGCCAAGTCCCTGCTGGACTGCGGGGCGGGCGTACCCCAAATAGCAATCTTTGTTTCCACCTTGATGATGGTCGGGGTGGTTACGGCGCCGCTGGAGACGAAGTATTTCAGCAAGAGGGTCACCTTTATCCGCAACGGGCTTAGCTTTCTCTTTTCGTTTCTAGTGGCCTACGTGATGGGGGCGATCATCAGGTGAAAGGGCTGCCAAAAACGTACCGCTATCTTGTGGCCGCGCTGGCGTTTGACCTTATTGTCCTCGCCGTGCATCCCGGTACGGGCATAACCCTCTTCCGGAGAACGGGGAGCATCGTTTTAGAAATGCTCGGCGTGCTGCCGCCCATTTTCGTGCTCTTGGGCCTGCTCGAAGTCTGGGTACCGCGCGAAACCGTCATTCGCTTCCTCGGAGAGAAATCCGGGTTTGTCGGGATATCCCTTAGCTTCCTATTGGGGGCAGCCGCGGCCGGCCCGCTCTACGCCGCCTTCCCCGTGGCCGCCACCATGCTGCGCAAAGGGGCCAGGTTCACCAACGTCCTGATCCTCCTTTACGCCTGGTCGACCCTGAAACTGCCCATGTTCCTGTTTGAAACCTCGGCTCTTGGGGCGGATTTCTCCGTGACGCGGATGCTCATTAACGTCCCCGGCATTGCGGCCCTGACCTGGCTTACGAACCTTCTGGTCGGCCGGACGGAAAGGGAGGCGATTTACGCACGGTATGCGAACCAGAGCGGGCCGGCCCAGTAAGCAAGGCTGGCCCGGCCGGCCTACCCCATGGCCGCAATAGCTCTCACGGTTGGGGCAATAGCTCCAAGGCTTTCGCGAACACGCTTGGCCACCTTCTCCACCTCTGCCTCCGGCACGGTGAGGTCATACTGCTTCTGTATCCCCAGTTCGGTCACCACCACGTGATCGGTGACCTCAAAGCCCGCATGCTGCAGGGTTTCCCTCGCGCAGGCCACTCCGCACCCGTCAACGGCCACCACCCGCCGGGCCGCCTTGGCCGAGGCAATCATGCTTTCGATGTGCCCACCCAGACCGGCCAGGCAGAACATCTTGCCCACCCCGTCCAGCGTGAGCTTCACCGCGGCCGCGTTGGCAATCTGCCCCACATTGGAACCGCCGGAGCAGGGAAAGATCAAAATTTCTGCCGGCGAGCACCCGCACTCGTTGAGCGACACTGCTATCCCTCCCTAAATGCCTCGCCTTCACTGCTCGGCTTTTAGCCAGTCCCTGATCTCGTCATGGCTGGGCACTCGGCCGAAAACCTTCACTTTCCCGTTAACCACCAGCCCCGGGGTCATCAAAACGTCGTAGCGCATGATCTCCCGCATGTCGGTCACCTTTTCCACCGGCGCCTCTAGGCTCAGCTCTGCCAGCACCTCCTTAACCCTCGCCTCCAGGGCCTGGCAATTCTTACAACCCGGTCCCAAAATCTTGATCTCCATTTACTAACGACCCCCTATCGATTTAACTAAAACGGTACCGCCCCTAGCCCGCAACGGCCCCGTAGAACAAACCTACCAAGGTGGCAAGACCGACTACCAACCCGACGTACAGGGCGGTCTTCTTCGCTCCCACAAGACGGCCGATGACCAGCATATTGGGCAAGCTCACCGCCGGTCCGGCGAGCAAAAGGGCAAGTGCAGGCCCCTTGGCCATGCCGAGATCCGTCAGCGCCTTAATGATCGGCACCTCCGTGAGGGTGGAGAAGTACATCAGCGCCCCGACCACCGCCGCCAGAAAATTGGCCTTTAGGCTATTGGACCCCACATACCCGGTGACCCATTGGGGCGGCAACACGGCCTTGATCGCCCCGGCCACAAACACGCCGGCCAGAAGGACGGGAAAAATCTGCTTGGCCAGCTTCCAGGTTTCGGCCAGCCAGGTCTCAACCTCCGTGGCCGTGAGCCAGCGGGAAGCTATAAGCACGAGCGTGTTGGCCAGCGAAATGATTACCGCCACCTTACCCCAGACCGGCGCCTTGGAGGTGCCGACCAGTAAAATGGCTACCAGGGTGCCGAAGAAACCCAGGTAGAGCCACGGACTTTTGCCGGCCGTGGCCGTGCCGAAGATGGACTCCTTGGCCACCTTCGCGGCCTCCTCCCTGCGGAAAGCCGCCGCCATGAGCAGGCCGATGATGATGGAAAGCCCGATGGCTCCCGCGCCTCTGGCCAGGCCCATGGAGAAACCGATGGCCCGTGCCGTGAGGACGATGGCCAGGAGGTTAATGGCCGGGCCGGAGTAGAGGAAGGTGATCGCCGGGCCAAGCCCTGCGCCTTTCTGGTAAATACCTCCAAAAAGAGGCAGGATGGTGCAGGAGCAGACGGCGAGAAGCGTCCCCGACACCGAGGCCACGCCATAGGAAAGGTACTTCTTTGTGGCAGGACCGAAATACTTGAGCACCGCCCCCGTGCTCACCAGGGCGGCAATGCCGCCGGCGATGAAGAAGGCCGGTACGAGGCACGTAAGGACGTGGGCCGAAAGGTATTCACCTAGCTCTAATACACCGCCCTTGAGCATTTGCATTACCATAAACATACGCTTGGCCTCCTAAAGGTAGGGAACTGCTCAATACCTCTCAGTGCTAACATCTTTGCTTATATTAGTATTTTCTTATACAGTAGTATACCATAACTCCTACCAGGTGTCAATGGAATTACTCTGGCTTGACGATCCTGTCGTTTACT
>JACIYD010000105.1 GCA_014360105.1 Clostridia bacterium | reverse complement strand
AGGCCGGCGTTTTTGCCGGGGGCGATATCGTTACCGGGGCGGCTACCGTCATTCTGGCCATGGGCGCCGGCAAGAGAGCCGCGCGGGCCATAGATGCTTACCTCAAAAGCAAGAAATCTTGAGCATGGGGGGTATCTCAGATGGCGGCACAGATCATCGACGGAAAAAAGATCGCGGAACAAGTGCGGGCAGAGATCAAGGTGGAAGTGGATGAACTGAAGCAAAAGGGCCTTGAGCCGGGGCTGGCCGTGGTTCTTGTGGGGGACAACCCCGCTTCGCAGATCTATGTCAACAACAAGCACAAGGCCTGCGGCGAACTGGGGATTTATTCGGAAGTGCACCGCTTACCCGGCGACACACCACAGGAGGAACTTTTAGGCCTGATCGACAAACTTAACTACGACAAGAAAATCCACGGCATCCTGGTGCAGCTACCTTTGCCCGAGCAGATTGACGAAAAGGCGATTATCAACGCCATCAACCCCGCTAAGGACGTAGACGGCTTCGGTCCGGCAAACGTGGGCAACCTGGTCATCGGCGACGACTGCTTCTTCCCCTGCACGCCGCACGGTATTCTCGTCATGTTGGATAAAATCGGCGTCGACCCCAAGGGCAAGCGGGCGGTGGTCGTGGGGCGGAGTAACATTGTCGGCAAGCCGGTGGCGATGATGCTTTTGCACCGGCACGCGACGGTCACCATGTGCCATACCCGGACCCAGGATCTTGCCTGGGAGTGCCGCAATGCGGACATTCTGGTGGTGGCCGCCGGACGGCCGCGGGTGATCACTGGCGACATGATCAAGGAGGGCGCGGTGGTCATTGACGTGGGCGTGAACCGTTTGGCAGACGGGAAAGTCGTGGGCGATGTGGACTTCGCCAGTGCGTCGGAAAAGGCAAGCTGGATCACCCCCGTGCCGGGCGGCGTCGGGCCGATGACCATTACCATGTTGATGAAGAACACCGTGGAGGCGGCCAAGCGGCAGTGGAGCCGCGGATCTTAACCGTTTCCGCGCTTACGGCCTACCTGCGGGAACTGCTGGCCGGCGACCCCCTCCTGGGCGACGTTTGGGTCAAAGGGGAGATCGCCAATTTCCGGCACCACTCTTCGGGCCACATGTACTTTTCCCTGCAGGATGCCGGAGCAATCTTGCGTTGTGTGATGTTTCGCGCCCAAAACGGGCGCCTTTCTTTTCGACCAACGGATGGGCTTGAAGTGATTGCCCGCGGGCGGGTAGCGGTCTATCCGCGCGACGGCCGGTACCAGCTTTATGTACAGGAAATGTGGCCGGGGGCCGCGGGCAGCCGTTTTCTCGCTCTGCAGCAGTTAAAGGAAAGGCTGGCGCGCGAGGGCTTCTTTGCCGAGGAGCGTAAACGGTCCTTGCCCTTTCTTCCACGCCGCGTAGGGGTGGTTACCTCTCGCGACGGGGCGGCACTGCGTGATATAATCAGCGTGGTGAGAAGGCGTTGCCCGTCCGTGCAGTTGGTGGTGGCGCCGGTCCTGGTACAGGGGCCGGGCGCACCCCAGGCGATCGCGCGGGCAATTCACTTGATGAACGCTTACGGCGCGGTCGACGTCCTGCTCGTCGGCCGCGGCGGCGGCAGCAATGAGGATCTTGCCGCCTTTGATAGCGAAGAGGTTGCCCGCGCGATCTTTCACTCCCGGGTGCCGGTGGTCAGTGCCGTCGGTCACGAGACCGACTACACCATCGCCGACCTGGTCGCCGATAAACGGGCACCCACGCCCTCGGCGGCGGCCGAGATGATCACACCGGCGGCGGCAGAACTTTTGAGCCGGCTGGCCGGTTACCGCAGCCGGCTGGAAGACGCCTGCCGGCGGCGCCTGCGGTGGGCACGGGAACGCGTGGAGTTGCTCGCCGGGCGGCCCTGTCTGGCTCGGCCCGAGAGCTACCTCGACCGCTACCGCCAGTACGTGGACGACGTCGCCAGCGACCTGGAGCGGTTGTTCCGCGAACATCTCGCCAGACGTGACCGGGAAGTCAACCTGCTCGCGGTGTGCCTGGATAACCTGAGTCCGCTCACCGTCATGGGGAGGGGCTATAGCATTTGCCGCTATCAGGGGCGGGCGGTGCGGCAGGCACGGGAGGTGCCTTCGGGAGCGGCGGTCGAGGTGCTCCTTTACCGCGGACGGCTGTCCTGCCGGGTTGAGGGCAAGGAGGAAGAGGACACTTGGCCGAGGGGCTGACCTTTGAGGAAGCGATGAAACGTCTGGAAGCGATCGTGCGCCACCTTGAGGGAGGCGAGCTTCCGCTTGAGGAAGCCCTAACAAAATTCGAGGAAGGCGTTGGGTTGGTGCGCTATTGCCGCGAACGCCTCGCCGCGGCGGAACGAAGGCTAGAGCTTTTGGTCGAGCGCGAGGATGGTACTGCTACCTGCCAAACCTGGGCCGATGGCCCCGGCGAGAGTGGAGAGGCGCCGCGCGATTGAGGGCGGAGGGCCTCGCGAGCGGAGGGCGGACCCGCGGCGTATGCGGGAAAAAGAGGTTGGCGGGAAGACGAGGAGTGTTTTGCACTGGAGATCGAGAAGTATCTGGCGGAAAAGCGCGCAGTGATTGAGGCGGCCCTAGACGCCCTGTTGCCGGCGGCCACTGCGTACCCTTCCCGTATTCACGAAGCGATGCGCTATAGCGTCTTTGCCGGGGGTAAGCGCCTGCGTCCCCTTCTGGTGTTGATGGCGGCCGAGGCCGTGGGAGCGGGAGCGGAAGAAGAGAGGGTACTGCCGGCCGCCTGTGCCGTGGAACTGGTACACACTTATTCCCTGATCCACGACGATTTGCCCGCGATGGATAACGACGACCTGCGGCGCGGCCGGCCCACGTGCCACCGCGCCTATGACGAGGCAACGGCCATTCTTGCCGGGGATGCGTTGCTTACCTATGCCTTTTGGTTGCTTGCCGAGGAACTGCCCCGCCGCGGCGTACCGACCGGCGTGACCGTGGCCGTCATTCGGGAGCTGGCAGAGGCGGCGGGCGTCGGTGGTCTCATCGGCGGCCAAGTGCTCGATGTGGCCGCCGCCGGCAAGGAAGTGAGCGAGGCCGAACTGCTTTACATTCACCGGCACAAAACGGCGGCGCTTTTCCGCGCCTGCCTGCGTCTGGGCGGCCTTCTGGCGGGCGCGGGCCCAGAGGAGCTCGCCGCCTTGACAGCTTTCGGGGATGATCTGGGGTTGGCATTTCAGATCATTGATGATATACTTGATGTGACGGGCGAGGCGGCGCGGCTGGGCAAAACGCCCGGCGCAGACGTTCGCCTGAAGAAGGTCACCTACGCAGGGCGATTTGGTGTCGCAGGGGCTCGCCTCAAAGGGCAAGAGGCGACCCAACGTGCCTTGGTTGCCCTAGAACCGTTGGGCGATGGGGCCCGGCGGCTGCGGGAACTGGCCGTCTACCTCCTGGAGCGCGATCACTAGGGACGAGACCAAGGCGGTTGAAGGGCGCAAGAGTATCGGTTCGGCCGAAGATGGGTAAAACGCGGTCAAAGGAAGACAGGGCGAGCTAAGACCGGCGGCGGGGAGCGCGGCGGCGCGCGGCCGGGCTGGACCTCGCCTTTTGTTTTATGCTATAATGAATGGTCCTGACGGTAGGTGGTGCAGTATTCTAGTCAGGAAGGCTTCTTCTGAAGGCGGGCCTAAAAATCCGCCAAGGGCACAGCGATGAAGTTCCTGGTGCTGGCCGCCAACGCCCAGTTGGGGGTTGGTGCTGGGAGTTAAGGAGGCCGGGCGATCCGCAAGGGCATGCGGGCGTTGACCCGACCTCCGCGGAGACCTGAGTGCGTGGCTTAAAGCGCTACGGCTTAGGAGAGAAACCTGCATGTCGGTACGTCGGGTGCTGGCTGCAGTGTAGCCTGCCCTGAGTGGCACGGGTGGATGGCCGCGGTGACCGCCCCTCGCCCTGGGGCCCCGGGGCCGGGACGGTAGCAACTGAAACCCGCGCTGCAAAAGGGGCTAGGGAGAAGCCGGACTGTCGAGGAAAACTCCTAGACTGTCTACCGCAAGGGTAGGGCCCGGCAGGGATTAAAGTGTGCTCTAAGTGGCAATCTAGCCCTGCCCTGGGCGACCGGGCAGAGCGGCTCTTAATGGGAAACCGCCGGATCGGCGACGACCGGTGGGCCGCGGGGAAAGCCTGCTAGACCTCAAGGCGCAACGTTTACCTGCCGGGCTGCCACCTACCGCTAGTGTAAAGCAATAACGGGGTGAAAATGTTGGCAAGATCGGGGGTTTCCGGTCGTAGGGCATTGCTCACCGGCAGCGGTGCCTTTTTTTTGGCCATCCTTGTTGGTACGGGCTCCCAGGCGCTTTTGGAAAGTTTGGCATCGTTGGTCCTGGCCTTCGTCCTCTTATTGGCGATCATTTTCACCGGCATCCTTTTTGATATAATTGGAGTAGCGGCAGCAGCCGCGAGAGAGGCGGGGCTGCATGCCAAAGCGGCCCGTCGGGTAATGGGGGCAAGGCAGGCCCTCAACCTGGTGCGGCATGCGCACACGGTCTCGAGTTTCTGTAACGACGTTGTCGGCGACATCTGCGCCACCTTAAGCGGCGCCATCGGTGCGGCCATTGTCTTTCGCCTGGCGGGCAGCGCCGGCGGCAGCGCCCTTTGGGCGAGCATCCTCATGACCGCTACCATCTCCGGCCTGACCATAGGGGGTAAGGCCTGGTCAAAGGGCCTCGCCATCAACCAGGCCAACGAGATCATTTTTCAAGTGGGCCGCCTGATGGCCTGGGTACAACAAGCGACGGCTTTACTCAGGCAAAAGAAGGGAAAACGTTAAATGGTCCTGGAAAAAGTGAACGACCCGCACGACCTCGGCGGCCTCTCCCCGGAGGAATTGCGCAAGCTCGCGGCCGAGATCAGGACCTGCATCGTCCAGACCGTGGCCGAGACCGGCGGGCACC
This sequence comes from Clostridia bacterium, assembly GCA_014360105.1. GTDB lineage: Bacteria > Bacillota > DSM-521 > Neomoorellales > SLTJ01 > JACIYD01. The sequence goes on along the minus strand of JACIYD010000105.1, from coordinate 1,119 downwards.
TTGCTCCCAGCCTGGGCGTTGTCGAGCTGACCTTGGCCCTGCACCGGGTCTTTCATTCGCCGCACGACAAGATCATCTGGGACGTGGGCCACCAGTGCTACGCCCATAAGCTCTTAACCGGACGCCGCGACCTTTTCTCCAGCCTCAGGCGCTGCGGCGGCCTAAGCGGCTTTCCCAAGCGCGAGGAAAGTCCGCACGACTCTTTTAACACGGGACACAGCAGTACCTCCCTCTCGGCGGCATTAGGCCTTGCCCTGGCGCGCGACCTGCGCGGCGAAAAACACGAGGTGATTGCCGTCATCGGCGACGGTGCCCTGACGGCCGGGATGGCCTTCGAGGCCTTGAACCATGCCGGCCACCTGGGTACGCATTTCATCGTGGTCCTGAACGACAACGAGCGGTCGATCGCCACCAGCGTGGGCGCCATGGCCGGGTACCTCAGCCGCCTGCGGACCAGCACCGCCTATGCGCGCAGCAAGGAGCGGTTACAGCGCCTGCTCCGGGCCTGGCCGCCGGCAGGTCCAAAGATGCTCAGGGCCGCGGAACGCCTCAAAGACAGTCTGAAGCATCTGGTCTTGCCGGGTATGGTCTTCGAAGAACTGGGCTTTACCTACCTCGGCCCGGTAGACGGCCACGATCTAAACGTCCTGGAAGAAGTGCTGCAACGGGCACGGCGCATCAAGGGGCCGGTCCTGGTTCACGTTCTCACCAAGAAGGGAAAGGGTTACCGCCCCGCAGAAGAGAATCCCGATCTTTTTCATGGAATCGGTCCGTTCGATGTGGCCACCGGTCGGCCCCGCGATCAGAGCCCGGTTCCTACCTATACGGCGGTTTTCGGCCGGACACTACTTGACCTTGCGGAGCGCGAACCCCGGCTGGTGGCCATCACCGCGGCCATGGCCGGCGGTACAGGGCTCAGCCCTTTTGCCAAAAGGTACCCGGAGCGTTTCTTCGATGTGGGGATTGCCGAGCAGCATGCCGTGACCCTGGCGGCGGGCCTCGCGGCGGCGGGGTTCAGGCCGGTGGTGGCCATTTACTCCACATTTCTGCAAAGAGCGTACGACCAGGTGGTGCACGACGTTTGTCTCCAGCAATTGCCAGTGGTTCTGGCCGTCGATC
>JACIYD010000104.1 GCA_014360105.1 Clostridia bacterium | reverse complement strand
CGGGGACGGCCTTTCAGCCACAGCCGCGAGGAAAAGGCAAAAAAAACCAGGAGAGGCAAAAAGAAAACCCGCAGGCGGGAAATCCGCGTCGGGCCGATCTACTCCGCTACTGCTCTGAAGGCCGCCCGTGCCGCCTCCAGGGTCGCGGCAATTTCCGCCTCGCCGTGGGCGGTGGAGATAAACCAGCACTCAAACTGGCTCGGCGGCAGATAGATGCCTCGCGCCAGCATCGCCTGAAAGAAGCGGGCATACCGCGCCGTATCCGCTCCCGTAGCCGTGGCATAATCCCTGACCGCTTCGCCCGTGAAGAAAACGGTAAGCATTGATCCCCGGCGGTTGACGGTGACCGGCACGCCGGCGGAGGAGGCCGCCTCGGCCAGCCCCGCCGCCAGGGCCTCTCCCCGTGCCTCCAGCGTCGCATACGGATTGCTTTTCTGCAGGAGACGCAAGGTCGCCGTACCCGCCGCCACCGCCAGCGGATTGCCGGAAAGGGTACCTGCCTGATAAACGGGCCCCACGGGTGCCACCATCTGCATGATCTCGCGGCGGCCACCGTAGGCCCCCACAGGGAGACCGCCTCCGATGATTTTGCCGAGACACGTGAGGTCGGGCTCGATGCCGTAAAGCTGCTGGGCCCCGCCGTAGCCCAGCCGGAAGGCGGTGATTACTTCGTCGAAGATGAGGAGGCTGCCGTAGTCCTGCGTCAGCCGGCGCGCGGCCGCCAGGAAAGAGGAATCCGGCGGGACACAGCCCATGTTCCCGGCGACCGGCTCGAGGATGACGGCGGCGATTTCCCCTCCCTGCGCGGCAAAGCACCGGTGGAGTGCCTCCGAGTCGTTATAGGGCAGAACGATGGTCGTGGCGGCCACCGCCGGAGGGATGCCGGGACTGGAGGGCACGCCGTAGGTAAGCGCCCCGGAGCCGGCCTGCAGGAGAAGATAGTCCACGTGGCCGTGGTAGCACCCCTGGAATTTGACGATCTTGCTGCGGCCGGTGTAGGCGCGGGCAAGGCGCAAGGCACTCATCGTCGCCTCGGTGCCGGAATTTACCAGGCGCACGCTCTCGACCGCCGGTAACGCCTCCACCAGCATCTCTGCCAGCACAACCTCGCCCTCGGTGGGGGCGCCGAAACCGGTGCCTCGCGCCAGGGCCTCCTCGATGGCGGCGACCACCGCGGGATGGCGGTGCCCCAGGATGAGCGGCCCCCAGGACAAGACATAGTCCAGGTAGCGCCGCCCTTCCACGTCGTAAAGGTATGCCCCCTCGGCGCGGGAGATGAAAGGCGGCTTACCGCCGACGGCGCCGTAAGCACGCACGGGGCTGTTCACCCCACCCGGCATCACTTTTTGCGCGCGCGCCAGAAGTGTGGCCGAATCTTTCATCGGCTTTCCCTCCCTGGACAAAAGCAGCGAGAAAACTGAACCCGCACCCGGCCTGCGGCTCGGCCGCGGCCGCGTACCCGGCCATCCGCCCCTGGAGGGCAGGCCCCCTAGGTGGCAAAAGTGTACCGCATGGTACTCTTCTTCAGTTCCGCGCTGCTGAAGAGCATGGCGTATTCCCCGATGCCCGCCGCTTGTGCCAACGCGGCCACCACGCGCCGGCAGAAGTCACGATCGGCACCGTGCACCATGGTGTAGAGGTTATAAGGCCACCCCGGCCGCCGCACGCGTTCGTAGCAGTGAGTTACGTGCGGCGAAGCGGCCAGCAGCGCTGCCGCCGCCGGAACTTTTTCTTGCGGCACCTGCCAGACCACCATCGCGTTGGCCGCAAAGCCCGCTTGCCGGTGCCGCAGGGCCGGGCCGAACCGGCGGACCACGCCCTTGGCGAGCAATTCCCGGAGACCGGCCAGTACTTCCTCCTCGGTGAGACTGGCGCTGGCCGCCATGCGGGCGAAAGGCGCAGGCTCCAGGGGCAGGTCGGCCTGCAGAGCATGCAAGAGCATCTTTTCCCGGGGTGAGAACTCGGGAGCACTCCTTTCCCCAAGTGTCTCGCCCGCCGCTATCGCCTCGGCCGGCCGCTCCCCGCTGCCGTCGAGGTCGAAGATTACCCGGATTTTGTAACGCCGCACCGCCGGAAGCTCCAGGAGCCCGACTAGACCGGTTCGCTCCTGGATCTGCTCAAGAGTCTGGCGGGCTTGCGCCCGCGAGGCGGCGATCAGGGTGAACCATAGGTTATAAGCATGTTCGCGCAAGTAATTGTGGGTAACCCCCTCGTAGCCGTTGATTAGGGCGGCCACGTCTTCCAGACGCTCCGGCGGCACGGCCAGGGCACAGAGGGTGCTATAGTAGCCGAGGCGCGCCGGGTCGAAAAAGGCACCGAACCGGCGCACGACGCCTTCTTCCTTGAGGCGGGCCAGCCGGGCCAATACCTCATCCTCGGTCAGACCGAGTACCGCGCCCAGCGCGGCGAAAGGCCGCGGCACCAGAGGAAAGGCGGTCTGCAGGCGCATCAAGAGTTTTCTATCCAGGGCATCCATGACCGGCAAGGTGCGCCTCCTCCTTCCCCTCGCCCCCGCGGTAGAGACACCAGGGGTCCTCGCCCAGGTAATCGCCGCTGGCAGAGTAGGCGCGGGCACGGCAGCCGCCGCAAACTCGGCGGTAGGCGCAGCGGCCGCAAGACCCCCGGTATTCCTGGCGGCGCAGGTCAAGAAAAAGCGGACTCTGGGCCCAGATCCGGGAAAAAGGGGTGGCGCGCACGTTGCCCGCGCTGACGTCAAGGTAGGCGCAGGGCTGCACTTCTCCCCGGGGATTGACGAGGCAATAGGCCAGCCCGGCGAGGCAGCCGCGTCCGTAAGGGAGCGTCAGGGCCATCTGCCGGGCCAGGCGCATAAACTGCGGCGCGCAGGTCGGCTTGAGCTCGATGGCTACCTTTTGCTGTTTGCGCAAGATGCGGCCGAGAAGGTCCTCGTAGGCGGCCGCGCGCAACCTGCCCCCCAGGCGTGCCGCGCGGCCGGTCGGAACCAGGAAGAAGAAATGGTGCCCCCGCGCGCCCCGGGCCACGGCAAAGTCGGTCAAGGCCTCCAGTTCGGCGGCATTCCAGTCCATTACCGTGGTGTGGACCTGAAAGGGGAGACCTGCCTCCCGGCAGTAGTCCATGGCCGCCACCGCCGCCTCCCAGGCGCCGGGCCGGCGCCGCAGCCGGTCGTGTTCTGCCGCGTGCCGGCTGTCCAGGCTGATTCCCACCGCGGCGAGACCTGCCTTCTTAAACTTGCGCGCCAGTTCAAAGGTGAGCAACGTGCCGTTGGTACCCAGCACCGGCCGCAGGCCGCGGCGGCGTGCCGCGGCCACCAGGGTGAGAAGATCGGGGCGCAGCAAGGGCTCGCCGCCGCTGAGGATGAGGACGCGAAAGCCGGCGCGCGCCACTTCCTCCACTAAGGCCAGCCCCTCCTCGGTGGAAAGCTCCTCGGCCAGCCGCGGCCCCGCGTCGCGGTAACAATGGTCGCAGGCGAGGTTGCACTGGTTGGTCGTATTCCAGGAAACGAGCACTAATGCGCCCCCTTCTCGCCCAGCCACCTCGCCACGTCCTTGGCAAAGTAGGTGACGATGATGTCCGCCCCGGCGCGGCGGATGGCGGTCAGTACTTCCATCACCGCGCGCCGTTCGTCCAGCCAACCCCGGGCCGCCGCCGCCTTCAGCATGGCATACTCGCCGCTCACGTTATAGGCGGCAAGGGGACAGGTGAAGCGCTCGCGCGCCCGGCGGATGACGTCGAGATAGGCAAGCGCCGGCTTGACCATAATGATGTCGGCGCCCTCGGCCAGATCGAGCTCGATTTCCCGCAGGGCCTCGCGCGCATTGGCCGGGTCCATCTGGTAACCGGCGCGGTCGCCGAACTGGGGCGCGCAATCGGCCGCCTCGCGGAAGGGCTCGTAAAAAGCCGAGGCGTACTTGGCGGCATAGGACATGATAGGCACGCCACTGTAGCCGTGCGCATCGAGCTTGGTCCGGACGGCCTGCACCCGGCCGTCCATCATGTCTGAGGGCGCCACCATATCCGCCCCGGCCTCCGCATGGGCAAGGGCGGCGCGCGCCAGGAACTCCAGCGTGGGGTCGTTGAGGACCTGGCCGTCGTCTACCAGGCCGCAGTGCCCATGGCTGGTATATTCGCAGAGGCAGACGTCCGTAATGACCACCAGCTCCGGAAAGCGCGCCTTGATGGCCCGCACGGCCTGCGGCACCACCCCGTCCGCGGCATAGGCCTCACTGCCCAAGGCGTCCTTTTCCCGGGGAATGCCGAAGAGCAAAACCGCCGGGATGCCTAAGGCGGCCACCTCCGCTACTTCCGCCAGGAGGTTATCCACCGACCACTGGTAGATCCCCGGCATCGAGGGTACCGGGTTCTTTACCCCTTGGCCGTGGGTGACGAAGAGGGGGTAGACCAACGCGTCCACGGAAAGCTTCGTTTCGCCGACCAGACGCCGCAGGCCCTCGTTGGCCCGCAGGCGCCGCATGCGTACTACCGGGAAGCCCACGAGAATTCCCCCTTAAAGAGGCACATCAACCGCCTATCCCGCTGCCGGCGGGCCGGCCAGGCCGATTTCCTCATCCGTCAGGTAACAGCCGGGGTCGGCCGCCCAGAAGTCGCCGGTGAGCGCCTCGGCCCGGGCCCGCAGGTTACCGTTACAGACCTCCAACCAGCGGCAATGGCGGCACCGACCCTGTAACCGCAGCCGCCGCTGCCGCAACGCAGCCAGCAGAGGAAGTGAAGAATCGCTCCAGATCTGTCCGAAGGGGCGCAGACGCACGTTGCCCAGCGTATGGTTCAGGGTAAACTGGTCCGGATGGACGTTGCCCTCCCAGTCTACCGCCGCCAGCGCATTGCCGGAGCGATTGCCGCCGTTGCGCAAAAGCAGCGCGTAAGCCTGGGCCGCCCGCTCCGGGTTAAGGCGGCGCAACTTCAGGTAGAGGTAAACACCGTCCGCATGATTATCTACGGTGAGGATTTCGGTAGCGAGGCCGCGGCGCCACAAGTCTTCCGTCCGTCTAAGCAGTATCTCGAGGGCGCGCCGTGTTTCCGCGGGCGCCAGCAGCGCGCGGGCGAGGCGGCTTGCCCGGCCACGAGGCACCAGGTGGTAAAAGCAGGCCCGCGGAATGTTCTCCTTTTCGATTAAGTCGAGGATGGCCTCGAGATCTTGGTAGTTCTCGCGGGTCAGGGTGAAGCGCACACCGACTTTGAGCCCTGCCGCCAGGCAATGCCGCAGTCCGGCCAAGGCCTGCCCAAAGGCGCCTCGGCAGCCGCGCAAGTAATCGTGGCGGGCTTCCCTGCCGTCTAGGCTGATCCCTATGTAGGCAATGCCGCTCTCCTTTAGTTTTCGCGCGACCGCCGGGGTGATCAGGGTGCCGTTGGTGGAAAGCACAGGCCGGATGCCGCGCTCGGCCGCGTGGGCAACCAGGAGAAAAAGGTCCGGTCGCAGCAGCGGCTCGCCGCCGGAGAAAAGAACCACCGGCACCCTGTAGGCGGCCAGATCCTCCAAGAGACGCCGCCCCTCGGCGGTGGTCAGTTCCCCAGCCGTTCCCGGCGCCGCTTCAGCATAGCAGTGGCGGCAGCGCAGGTTGCAGGCACGGGTGCAATTCCAGACCACCACCGGCCCCTGCCCCGGTGCCACGCCGGCGGCCGTGCCGCCTGCGGCCGCCGGATACCGCAGAAGGTCGCCGGCGGTGGGCGCGCCGCACCAAAGCCTGGTAAGGCTAATCGTCGACCCCACCCCCCGAAACGGCACGCCCCGCAGGCCGGGGCGCTTCCCGGAAATAGGCCACCAGGGCCTCCGCCAGGGCCTCTACCGTGGCCGTGCGCGCTTCTACGGCTACGGTCAGTCCCAGGGCGCGTGCTGTCCGGCTGGTAACCGGGCCGAGCGACGCTACCGCCACCCTCCGGAGCAGGGAAGCCGCCCCCGCGCCGCACAAGGCGCAAAAGTTTTTTACCGTCGCCGAACTGGTGAAGGTGATCGCATCAACCTGGCCGCGCTCCAGCAGGGACCGCAAGCTGCTGCCATCGGTCTGGGGCATGACCGTTTCGTAGGCCACCACTTCGTCCACTACGGCACCCCGGGCGCGTAAACCCGTGGCCAGCACCGGCC
>JACIYD010000103.1 GCA_014360105.1 Clostridia bacterium | reverse complement strand
GTTTGGCGTTGGTGATAGAATTAACGGTCCTGCTCGCTCGTACTGGGCAGGAACAGATAGTAAACCGGCTTTTCTTCCCTGGTGTTGTCGGGTTTGAGCAGGGTCTCCTTTACCCGCAGAACCCTTAAAGGCTCCTTTACTGCTTGCCAGCTCCTAAAGCCTTCTACATCATGAATTTCTACCTCATAGCAGGTGCGCCTGGCTCCTTCAGCTTTTGGGCGCGTGGTGAAGGTTTTCTTTTGAATGTCCGGCAGGCGCCGGCTAAATATTCCTTCCGCATCCTTGATGATCTCCCGCTCTGTCTGTTTTACTTTAACTACCACATCTTTGTGCATCTCCAGGACGGCGTTGATAAAGGGTGCTCCCGCATAAAGGGCGTCTGCCACGATGACCTCGGCAAACCTGCCACCTTGCTGCCTATATACTCGCTCCAGTAACCTCCTGGCGGCGGTTACTTCCCCTTCCCCGGGCTTTATCCTTTCTATTCCCAGAATCAATCTCGGACCTTTGCCTACATAGACTAGACTTACTGCTTGCTGCGGCCAGTTCCTCAAAGTCTGGCACGGGAGGTTGGGGCATGTAATGCCCCCGCGGGTCCGGCGGGCCCCGACCCCCTCTTCCTACTTGCAGAAGGCTGGGCCTATCTGCACCTTGCCCCGTCTGCAAGGCCCCGGACCAGAGGCACTGCGCCTAGCTCCCCTGCGTGGCCCTCACCTTCCTTGCGTTATCCCGTAAGGCCTGCAGGTTAATGATCTGGGCCACCTCGTATTGAGCGGGGTCACGGGACTCCTGGTAGACCCACACCACCTTCGGAAAAGCGCCTCTTAGGCCGTGGATGGCGGCCAGGAGGGCAGCGCCGCCGGGAGCTATCCCCGAGAGGATGAGGTAGATGTTTCTCTTGGACCATTCCTCTACGGCCAATCCTACCTCTTCTAGTGCGGAAAGAGAAGTGGTATTCCTCGGCCGGATCGGCTCTCGCGAGATCGTCTACGGCGCGGGCCGGAATGAGCTCTTTCCCGGGCACCGGAAACGCTTTTTTCTTTTTCCGCGTCTTTGGAATAGACGGCCGGAGATTCCGGTCGATCCTGGACGTGGGGGTAAGGTCGATGCGGAGGGGCAATTGGTTCTGGCTTACGGTGGTGGCGCTGGTGGCGGCGGTCCTGGTGGGGGCCTGCCTCGGCGGGTCGAGCGCGAGCCCGGCCCGGGCGGAGGACGGGACCGGTGGGGCGGGTGCGGTAAATGGAGCCCGGTCCACGGTTACGGTTCAGGGCCGGGGGGAGGCGCAGGCGGCCCCCGACCAGATGTTGCTGGACGTGGGCGTGGTGACCACGGCTGCCACCGCCCGGGCAGCCCAGGAGGAAAACGCCCGGCGCGCCGACCAGATGATCCGGGGGCTTGTCGCCCAGGGCATTGACCGCAAGGACATCCAGACCGTCAGTTACAGCGTGCAGCCCCAGTATGATTACCGGCCCGGGAAGGAGGGGCAGCCCCCGAAGATCGTGGGCTACCAGGTGGTGAACATCGTCCGGGTGCGGGTACGCGACCTGAGCCGGGCCGGCTCCGTCATCGACCGTGCGGTGGGCGACGGGGCCAACCAGGTGCAGAGTCTGCAGTTTGTGCTGAGCCACGAGGCGGCGGCGCGCTCCCAGGCCCTGGAGAAGGCGGTGCTTGACGCCCGCCGGAAAGCAGAAGTTATTGCCCGCGCCTTGGGCCGGCCGCTGGGAGAGGCGCTGAGCGTCCGGGAGGCCGGGGGTTCCTACCCGGAGCCTATCTTCCTGCGGGCGGCAGAGGCGGCCGGGGCGGCAAAGGCGGCCACTCCGGTGGAGCCGGGTCAGCTCACCCTTACCGCTTCAGTGGAAGTAGTCTTTGCCCTCCGGTAGCCCCCTTCGGCCAAGCGCCGGCCCGGGTTTGGGCGCCGGGCCTCTCCATGCTTCGGCCCTGCGTGGCCAAGCGCAGGGCCGTTTTGCTCCGGCCGGAAGCGGAATTGCTGCTTGAGGCCCCGCCGGTTGACACCTCCTGGCAAACTAAGGTATAATCCGGCCGAGGTTAGAGTAAAGGGCGGGAGGGTGGCGCGTGTCCGAGAAGGAAAGGGCCCTGGAAATGGCCCTGCAGCAAATCGAAAGGCAGTTCGGCAAAGGCTCCATCATGCGTCTGGGCGAGGCGGGTGCCGTCTTTCAGGTAGAAGTAATCCCCACCGGGGCCCTATCGCTGGACATCGCCCTCGGCGTTGGGGGAGTGCCCCGGGGCAGGATTGTGGAGATCTACGGCCCGGAGTCTTCCGGCAAGACGACGGTGGCCTTGCATATCGTGGCCGAAGCGCAAAAGCTCGGGGGCATGGCCGCCTTTATTGACGCGGAGCATGCGCTCGATCCCAGCTACGCGCGCAACCTCGGCGTGGATGTGGACAACCTCTTACTGAGCCAGCCCGACACGGGCGAACAGGCGCTGGAAATCGCCGAGGCACTGGTTCGCAGCGGCGCGATCGACGTGGTGGTAATCGACTCCGTAGCGGCGCTGGTACCGCGCGCGGAACTGGAAGGCGAAATGGGGGAAGCCTACGTAGGCCTCCAGGCGCGGCTGATGTCGCAGGCTTTGCGCAAGCTGGCCGGGGCCATCAGCAAGTCCCGCACGGTGGCCATTTTTATTAACCAGTTACGCGAAAAGGTGGGCGTGATTTTCGGCAGCCCGGAGACCACCCCCGGGGGCCGGGCGTTGAAGTTCTATGCCTCCGTGCGTTTAGAAGTACGGAAAGTTGACGTGCTTAAGCAAGGCACGGATACGGTCGGCAGTCGGACGCGGGTCAAGGTGGTGAAGAACAAAGTAGCGCCGCCTTTCCGTCAGGCAGATTTTGACATCATGTACGGTGAAGGAATCTCTAAAGAAGGCTGCCTGCTCGACCTGGCCGTAGAAAAGCAGGTGGTGCAGAAGAGCGGGGCCTGGTATACCTTTGGTGAGGAACGTCTGGGTCAAGGGCGCGAAAATGCCAAGGAATACTTGAAGGAGCATGCGGCGGTGGCCGCCGCCATCGAAGAGCGCGTCCTGGCCCTGGCCGGACTTAACCGGCAGTTGCGGCAGGTTCAGGAATGAAAAGAAAACACAAGAAGGGCCTGAATTTTGAACACGCCTTAGCGTTGGCCGTACGCTGGTTGAGCTATCGTGCGCACACGGCGAAAGAGATAGAGCAGAAGCTCACCAGGGTCGGGGCCGAGACGCTGACGGCCGCCAGTGTCGTAGCGCATCTTCAGGAGAAGGGTTATCTCGAGGATGGCGTCTGGGCGACACAGTGGCTGCAAGCGCATCGGGCGAGGGGATGGGGTCGGCACCGGTTGTTTGCCGGTCTGGTGGCCAAGGGGATCCCGGGTGAAAAGGCGGAGGAGTTGTTGCGTGTCCACCTGCCCGAGGCCCACGAGGCCGAGGAGGCCGTCCAGCTCGCGAGGCGGTTACGCCAGCGCGGCAAGTCCTGGCCGGCCGTAATCAGCCGCTTGCGGGGACGCGGCTACAGTACCCAAGCCCTGGAAGCAGTGCGGCAGGAGCTCGAGGCCGGGGCGCTCCATGCCGGCGCGTCGCCGCTTTCTTCCTTGTCGGCTCCGGCTTCCGGCGAGGGACCCGAACATGCCGGCGGCCAGGCTCTTGGCGAAAGCGAAGCTACAGGCGGGCCGGAGGCCTGGGACGGCCACCAGCCTTGATACCGCGAAGGGTGCACTGCCGCGTGAGCCGGCCAGCCTCGCACAAGACTTCGCGCCTCGCGGCGAGCCGGGCGGCCCATCGTGGGCGAGGGCGCAAGCCGACCGGAGGCTACGGCTGGCCACCAGCTCCCGTGTCGCCATGGAGGGTGCGCACGGGCCGCGGGCCCGCCCCAAGCCTAGCACAAGCCTTTGTTCGGCCCGCGAGGCTTACCCCAACGGGGGAGCCAGAGTCTGCCCGGCAAAAGAGGGGATAAGTCGAGGAGCCCCTTGGCCTTGACAAAGGTAGCAAAAGGGAATAGAATACACAAGGAAACGAGGTAGCTTACTACCATTGCCGTGGTTAACATAGATGGGGGCCAGATCTTGTGACAAAAGATGGTAATGGTAGCCATTGGGCCGAGTTTCTACTCGGCCTTTTGACTCCAGGAGGTGATACGGTATCGGTAGCCTGTGGCTTGCTATTCTTGCCGGGACCTTATGCATCGCCGTCGGCATTTTCCTCGGTTACCTGCTGCGTAAGCGGTTGGCCGAGGCACAGATAGCTTCGGCAGAAGCCGAAGCGCAGAGAATTCTCCAGGAAGCGATCAGGGAGGCAGAGGGTAAGAAGCGCGAGGCCCTGCTTGAGGCCAAAGAAGAAGCGCAGCGGCAGCGCACGGAATTGGAGCGCGAGAGCCGGGAACGGCGCAGTGAACTCCAGCGGCTGGAGCGGCGGCTCATTCAGAAAGAAGAAAGCCTGGAGCGCAAGGCCGAGGCCATGGAGCGGAAGGAGGCGGCCCTTCAGCGCCGGGAGCAAGAGGTAGAAAACCTCAAGGCAACGCTGGAGGAAACGCACCGGCGGCAGTTGAGCGAGCTCGAGCGCATTGCCAACCTTACCTATGAAGAGGCGAGAGAACTGTTGCTCGCCCGCGTCGAAGAAGAGATCAAGTACGAAACGGCCAACATGATCCGGGAACTGGAAAGCCAGGCCAGGGAGGAAGCGGAGAAAAGGGCACGTGAGATAATCACGCAGGCTATCCAGCGCTGTGCCGCCGATCATGTGGCAGAAACTACCGTTTCTGTGGTAAACCTCCCCAATGATGAGATGAAAGGTCGGATTATCGGCCGGGAAGGCCGGAACATCCGGACGTTGGAAGCCCTGACCGGCATCGACCTGATCATCGACGATACGCCAGAAGCGGTGGTTCTCTCGGGTTTTGACCCCGTGCGGCGGGAAGTGGCGCGTCTTGCCCTGGAAAAGCTTATTGCCGACGGGCGTATCCACCCGGCCCGCATCGAGGAAATGGTTGAACGGGCGCAAAAAGAATTGGAGCAGAAAATTAGGGAAGAGGGCGAGCAGGCGGCGCTACAGGTCGGCGTCCAGGGCCTGCACCCGGAGCTCATCCGGTTGCTGGGAAGACTCAAGTACCGGACCAGCTACGGTCAAAACGTTCTCAAGCATTCCCTGGAAGTATCCCAGTTGGCCGCGACCATGGCAGCCGAACTCGGTGTAGACGTGCAACTGGCAAAAAGAGCCGGTCTTTTACACGACATCGGCAAGGCAATCGACCATGAAGTAGAGGGCCCCCATGTAACCGTCGGCGTAGAGTTGGCGAAGAAATATCGTGAGAGTGCAGAGGTGGTGCATGCCATCGCCGCCCATCACGGCGATGTGGAAGCAAAAACGGTGGAGGCGGTCCTGGTACAGGCGGCGGATGCCATCTCGGCAGCCCGGCCGGGGGCGCGCCGGGAGACGCTCGAGGCCTATATCAAACGCCTGCAGAAATTGGAGGAGATTGCCGACTCCTTTGAGGGCGTAGAAAAGGCTTATGCCATTCAGGCGGGACGGGAAGTACGCATCATGGTGAAGCCGGAGAAGGTTGGCGACCAGGAGGCGGTCCTTCTCGCCCGCGATATCGTAAAGAAAATCGAAAGCGAGTTGGAGTATCCCGGCCAGATTAAGGTGATGGTCATCCGGGAGACCAGAGCGGTGGATTACGCCAAGTAGGGCGGCCCTTGCGGCCGCCTCTTGTCTTCTTGCCAAAATTTTGCCCCGCCCGTTTTCCTTGCCGAGGAGGATTTCCCCGGCGGGCGCCGAACTAGTGAAGAAACCGCGAACGGCGGCAAGGCTGGCAAAAGGGCAGGTGAAGAGCGGTGGCTTCGCCAGATAAGGCTGATCCCATGTCGGAGAGTACCGGTCTGTTGATCTCGTTGCTGGTACGTTACCCGGAAGTAGCGACGATCAACTACGAACCACAAAAGCGCGTGCTCAAGTTCACCTTTATTGTCAAGGAGGCCCTTTCACCCCTGAAGGTAGAAGCCCTTAAGGAGAAGCTTGCGAGTTGCTTGGGCGCGTTTTACTTTCTGACCAAGAAGGGGCGGCCTCTGGCCAGCCTGGGCGCCAGTACTTACGACGGACTTACCTTCCTTGAAGTGAAGCGCGACGTTACCAGCTTAACGGAAGAGGAGATCTCCCTCATCATCGGCTTATTACGGCAAGAGTTTGGTTCCTCGCTCATTACCGAGCAG
>JACIYD010000102.1 GCA_014360105.1 Clostridia bacterium | reverse complement strand
TCAAAGCGGCAAGCACCAGGGCCGGGCCGGGCATCACCAGGCTCTTTTCCGCGGGGGTGCTTACCTTCTCCTTTTTCGGGCCGAAAAAGACCTTAAAGAGCACGGTAAAGCTATAGGCCAGGGTGAAGATGCTGCCGAAAACGGCCAAAAAGGGATAAAGGCGAACGGGCCAGGGGCCCGCCACCGCGAGGCTTGCGGCAAAAAACATCTCCTTGCTGATAAAGCCGCCAAAGGGCGGCAGGCCGGCCGAGGCAAAAGCCGCCAGGGCCATGGCCGTGGTGGTGAGCGGCAGCTCTCTCGCCAGTCCGCCCAGCCGAGGTAGCTCGCGCGTATGGGTCTCGTGCTCCACAATGCCCACGCCCAGGAAAAGGGTGCCTTTAAAGGCAGCATGGTTTAAGAGGTGAAAGGCCGCCGCCGCGGCCGCCAAAGGGGTATTAAAGCCCAGGAGACTGGTGACCAGGCCGAGCTGGCTGATGGTGGAATAGGCGAGCAGGGCCTTGAGGTCCGTCTGGCGGATGGCCATCACCGCACCGTAGCAGAGGGTGATGAGCCCCACCAGGGAAACGCTATAGAACCAGGCCGGGTCGGCCGCCAGGGCGGGGCTCAAGCGTGCCAGGAGATAAATGCCGGCCTTAACCATGGTGGCCGAATGGAGATAGGCGCTGACCGGGGTAGGCGCCTCCATGGCATTGGGCAGCCAGATATGAAAGGGGAACTGGGCCGATTTGGTAAAGGCACCGAGCAGCACCAGCACCAGGATGGCCTCATAAAGGGGCGCGGACAGCAGCCTCTCTCCCTGGCGGATGGCCTCGTTCAGGCTAAAGGAGCCGGTCACCAGGTAAATAAGCACGAAGCCGGCAAGCATCGCCAGGCCCCCGGCCACGGTGATGACCATGGACTTTAGCGCGCCGTAGCGGGAGGGGTCGCGGTGGAACCAAAAACCAATGAGCAGATAGGAAGCGAGGCTTGTCAGCTCCCAAAAGACGTAGAGGGCGATAAGGTTGTCACTCAGCACCACGCCGAGCATCGAGCCGAGAAAGAGCAAGAGAAAAACGTAGAAGTTGTCCAGCGGATCCTCCGGATGGCCGGAGAAATAGCGCACCGAGTAGACGACGATCACGAAGCCGATGCCGGTGATAAGCAGGGCAAAAAGAAGGCTTAAGCCGTCCAGACGAAAGTTAAGGGAAAGACCCAAGCTGGGCGCCCACCGGTAGGGAAAATCGAGAACCGCCCCATGAGCCACAGATGGTATGTACCGGGTAAACCAACAGAAGAGAGCCAGCGGTACGGCGGCAACCCACCATCCTACGCGGTTCCGGCGCCAGCGGAATAGCAGGGGTACGACGACGGCAAAAAGAAAAGGTCCCAAAATTGCTGCGAGCATGGACCACGTCTAACCTGCCCTTCTACCGCACGCAATATTTTATACGCCAAGGATTTGTTTTTTCCTGCTTATAAGAAATAATTTTCCAAGAATCACGCGCGGCTGCCCGCCGTAGTCTAAGACTATTTCTACCTTAAAGAAACCGGCCCGGCAAAGTAAAGCGCATAACTCTTCCGCTTGCGCGGGGCTCATTTCCAGGAGCAAATAGCCGCCTCGGCGCAAAACCAGCGGCACCTGCCGCAGCAGCCGGCGGTAGGGTACCAGACCGTCGCCGCCCCCATCGAGGGCAAGCCGCGGTTCGTGGCGTACTTCCGGCGGCAATGAGGCCAGTTCCGCCGATGGAATATAAGGGAGATTGGCAACAATGACCTCGGCCCCGGTGGGGCGGCAGGGGACTGCCCACTGGGGGCAAACCTCTCTTCCCTTTGACCGCGTTCCGCCGTACGGGCCGGGGCAAGCGGGCCACCCCGTGGCCCGCAGGTAGGCACGGGCCTTTAGTCCCGGGCATGCCCGGCGGCAGGCAAACAGGGGGGTCAAGAGATCGCCGCGGTAAAAGGAAACGCGTGCATCGAGCCCCAGACGCCGCGCATTGCGGCGCGCCACGGCGAGGGCCGCCCCGGAGAGATCGGTGGCGATTACCCGGGCACGTGGAAAGTAATGCGCGAGACTCAGAGCGATATTGCCGCAGCCGGTACCGACGTCGACCACCGTCGGCCGGCGCCAGCCTTCTTGGGCTAGTACCTTTAGTGCCGCTTCCACCAGCACCTCCGTCTCCGGGCGGGGCACCAGAACGTTCCGGTTTACCTTAAAGGTGAGCGACATAAACTCCTGCTGCCCCACCAGGTAAGCAAGGGGCTCGCCGCAGCAGCGGCGCGATACCAGGCGCGCCAGCGCTTCCTCCTCGGCCGTGCTAACCGGTTCGCGCAGGGCGGCAAGAAGCCGCACCCTGTCCGCGCCCCGTACCGTTGCCAGCAATACCTCCGCTTCCAGGCGCGCGGCAGCACCGGCTACCGGTGCCAGTTGCGCCGCCGCCCGATGCAAAACCTGGGCCACGGTCATTGCAGCTTCTTCAGCCGCTCGGCCTGGTCGGAGGTAATCAGCGCTTCGATGAGCGGCTCGAGGTCGCCGTCAAGAACACGGTCGAGCTGGTGCAAGGTCAGGCCGATGCGGTGATCGGTCACCCTCCCCTGGGGGAAGTTATAAGTGCGGATACGCTCGCTCCGGTCACCGGTTCCCACCTGTAACCGCCTGGCCGCCGCCACCTCGCTCTGCTGCTTCTCCTCGGCCAGCGCCAAAAGCCTTGCCCGCAGCACCCGCATTGCCTTCTCCTTATTCTTGTGCTGCGACTTCTCGTCCTGGCAGGTAACCACCAGGCCGGTGGGGAGATGCGTGATGCGCACCGCCGACTGGGTGGTGTTGACCGACTGCCCTCCCGGTCCGCTCGAGCAAAAAACGTCAATTCTCAGATCCTCCGGGTCGATCGCCACCTCTACTTCTTCCGCCTCCGGTAACACGGCCACCGTTGCGGTGGAGGTATGAATACGGCCGCCGGACTCCGTGATCGGGATGCGTTGCACCCGGTGCACACCGCTCTCGTACTTCAGGCGGCTATAGGCACCCCGGCCGTCTACGGTAAAGACGATCTCCCTGAAGCCGCCCAATTCCGTGGGATGGGCATCAACCAGCTCCACCCGCCACCCCATCTCCTCGGCATAGCGACTGTACATGCGATAGAGATCGGCGGCAAAAAGGGCCGCTTCTTCGCCGCCGGCTCCCGCTCTGATCTCCATGACCACGCTCTTCTCGTCGTTCGGGTCCTTAGGCAACAAGAGTACCCGGAGACGGCGTGCCAGCTCTTCTTCCTCGGCCTCCAGCTTCACTAGCTCCGCCGCCGCTAATTCCCGCAACTCCCGCTCACCGTCTTCCTCAAGGAGCGACTTCGTTTCGGCAATTTCTTGCCGTACCCGCTTGTAGCGCCGGTAAACCCGGACGATTTCGTCCAGTTCCGCGTGCGCCCTTGCTTTGCGCCGATAAGCGGCCTGATCGGCGATAACCGCCGGGTCGGCCAGCTCTCGAACCAACTGTTCGTAACGTGCCTCTAGTTCCTCAAGTTTGGCCAGCATCACCTTCACCTACCTCTGCGCCGTCCCGCCTGCCGGTACGCCACCCGGCCCACCGGGCGGCCCGGACCCGGCCCCGCCGCTTGAAGGCTGCCTTACCGGCGCAAGCCCCTCGAGGTCCGGCCGTTCCTCCGCGGGTATTGTGGCGACCAGGACGGCCGTCAGCGCCGCGACCGCCACTTCCAACTGGCCTTTGTCCGGTTCACGCGTAGTCAGCCTCTGCAGCCATAAACCCGGGGCAATGAGACAGCGTACCAGAGCGCTGGCCGTATGCCGGCCCGACCACTTAAGAAGCTCGTAGCTGATGCCGGCCAGCACAGGCAAGAGCCCTACCCGGGTGGCAATACGGGCAGCCAGACCGGGCGTGTCGAAGAGGGAATAGAGAAGCACCGCCAGGACGAAGACCAGGAGGAGGAAACTGGTGCCACAGCGCGGGTGAAGACGGGAAAACCTCGCGGCCGCCTCGGCCTCCAACGCCGCCTCGGCCTCCCAGGCATGAATCACCTTGTGTTCCGCGCCGTGATAGGCAAAAAGGCGACGGATTTCGGCCAGGCGCGAGACAATCCAGAGGTAACCGAGAAAGAGCCCCAGCCGCAAGACACCCTCAAGAATGTTCTGGCCAAGGCTGCCAAGGTACCCCACACTCCACTGCCCGAAGAGCGCCGGTAAGACCACAAAAAAGAAAATGCCCAACGAAAGACCCAGGAAAAGGGAGAGAACAATCTCTCCCCGGGAAAGCTCCTCTCCTTCCTCTTCGGCCGCGACACTAGCGGAGTAGGTAAGCATCCGGATGCCGACTACCACAGATTCCAGGAGGACCACCGTTCCGCGGACCAGCGGCCACTGCAAAAGAGGATGGCACCGCGGCCAGGCCGGTACGGGCTGCCTTTCCACCAGGATGCTCCCATCCCGCCGCCGCACGGCCACCGCCAGCGTTTCGGGACCACGCATCATCACTCCCTCGATAACCGCCTGGCCCCCATATTGGAAAGACGCGTTCTTCTGCTGCGGGGCGGCCTGCGCCATCCTAAACACCGTACTTCTTGCGGAACTTCTCCACCTGCCCGCCACGCTCCACCACCAATTGCTGCCGCGCCCCGGTATAGAAGGGGTGGCAACGCGAGCATACCTCTACATGCATTTCCTTTTTGGTTGCCCGCGTTTCGATGACGTTGCCACAGGCACAAATGATGCGCGCCTTCTGGTAGGGCGGATGAATGCCCTCTTTCATACCTTTTCACCTCGTCCGCACAACGTTGCTAGCCTTCGCTCGCACCGGTAGTGTATTATAGCACAGCCTTCCTCCGAAGGCAAACGCGGCTGGCTTTGTTTCAGGCGGCGGGTGCCAAGGCCAAGGAGGACCGCGACTGCGCGGCGGGAGGAAAAAGGGCCCCGCTCAGTCGACCCTAGAGGCGAGCCGGCTCCGGGAAGAAATGAGGTAGGGCCCGCAGGAGATCCTGGTTGGACCTGGTTTTCCGGAGGGCATCGATCAGCATTTCCGTAACTTCCACCGGCCCGAGCGCGTTGGTTTCCCGCCGGAAATGCCACATAAGCTCCAATTCTTCTGGCTTGAGCAGGGCCTCCTCGCGCCGCGTCCCGGAACGCTTGACATCGATCGCCGGGAAAATGCGCCGTTCGGCCAGGCGCCGGTCAAGGATGAGCTCCATATTGCCGGTGCCCTTAAACTCTTCGAAGATGACGTCGTCCATGCGGCTCCCCGTTTCCACCAGCGCGGTGGCCACAATGGTGAGGCTACCGCCTTCTTCCACGTTGCGCGCCGCCCCGAAAAACCGCTTCGGTTTATGCAGCGCCGCCGGGTCAACGCCGCCGGAGAGCGTGCGGCCGCTCGGCGGGACGATCAGGTTATGGGCGCGGGCGAGCCGGGTGATGCTGTCCATGAGGATGACCACATCTTTCTTCTGCTCCACCAAGCGCTTGGCCCGCTCCAAGACCATGTCGGTCACACGCACGTGGTTCTCCGGCGGCTGGTCAAAGGTGGAACTGATGACCTCGGCCTTTACCGAACGCTCCATATCGGTAACCTCTTCCGGGCGTTCGTCGATCAGAAGAATCATCAGCACCACTTCCGGATAGTTGCGGGCAATGGCATTGGCGATTTTTTTCAACAAGACGGTTTTGCCCGCCTTGGGCGGGGCGACGATCAGTCCCCGCTGGCCCTTACCGAGGGGGGCAATGAGGTCGATCATACGACAGGAGATGTCCGCTTCGGGCGTTTCCAAGGTCAGGCGTTCGGTGGGAAAGATAGGGGTCAAAGCGTCGAAGGAGAGACGTTTAGCCGCCTGTTCCGGCGGGTACCCGTTAATGCTTTCTACGCGCAGCAGGGCACTGAAGCGCTCCCCTTCCTTCGGAGGCCGAATCTGACCCCCAACCAGGTCGCCGGTGCGCAAGTCCAGCCGCCGAATCTGCGAAGGTGAGACGTAGATATCTTCTTCGCTTGGCAGGTAATTAAACGGGCGCAGGAAACCGTAACCCTCGGGCAGGATTTCCAGGACCCCCTGGGCCTGGATGTTGCCTCCATCTTTTTCCGCCTGGGTCTTGAGAATTTCGTGAATTAGCTCCCTTTTACGCAAACGGTAGTAGCCGGGGATGTTCAGCTCCCGTGCGATCTGGTAAAGCTCCGCCACGGTCTTATTTTCCAGTTCACTGACTTGCAAGGAGAGCACAGGCCTC
>JACIYD010000101.1 GCA_014360105.1 Clostridia bacterium | reverse complement strand
CCCCTCGGCGAGGCCGCCTGGCAGGTCGGCGCCGTGGGCCTGAGCCGGTCCGGATTGGCAACCGCGGGACTTATCAGCCTGCGTTTGCTGGCCGCCGCTACGGCCGTTGCCTGGCTGAGCGCCACCCTGGGAGAGCGCAATCTTTTCGCTGCCCTCTGGGGCCTGGGCCTGCCGCCTCTTCTCGTCTACCAGTTGCTTTTCACGTGGCGTTTCTTGCACGTTCTGGCAGAAGACGTCTGGGCCCTGTACCGGGCCGCAGGCGCTCGGGCGTACGTCCCGGGTCGTTTTCTCTGGGACCGCGCGACTTTTGGCACGCTGGGCCGACTTCTTGGGGCCTTGCTGCTTCGTTCTTTGAGTCGGAGCGAACGGGTCTCCCTGGCCGTAGCGTGCCGCGGCCTTAACGGTCACCCGCCGCTAGTGGTCGCGAACCCGGGCTGGCGCTGGCGTGACCTGCCGGCGGGGCTTTCCCTGGCCGCCGCCGCGGCGGTGCTCATCTGGCTTGACCGAGGTGGCTTATGGCCGATGCTCCTGTCCTGGAGATAGAGGGCCTGCATTATCGCTATCCCGACGGTACGCTGGCGTTGGCCGGTCTGGACCTCAAGGTGGAGCGGGGCCGGCGCGTCGCCCTCCTCGGTCCGAACGGCGCCGGCAAGACCACTCTGTTGCTGCACCTGAACGGTCTGCTCCTGCCGCAGCAGGGGCGGGTGGTCGTCCTGGGGAGGGAGCTCGACCGGACGACCTGCCGCTGGGCAAAGGCACAGGTGGGGCTGGTTTTTCAGGATCCGGACGACCAGCTTTTCGCTCCCTCCGTCTGGGACGACGTCGCCTTCGGCCCGGCGAATATGGGGCTGTCTCCTGCGGAGGTAAGGCAACGGGTGACCGAGGCGCTGCAGGCGGTGGGCGCAGCGGATCTGGCCCAACGGGCGCCGCACCGTCTGAGCCTGGGCCAGAAAAAGCGGGTGGCCATCGCCGGTGTGCTGGCCATGGCACCGCAGCTACTGGTGCTGGACGAGCCGACCGCCTTCCTGGACCCGGCCGGGCAGGCAGACCTGCTGGCCGTCCTCGAGCGGCTCCACGCGCGGGGCCACACCCTTTTGCTCGCCACACACGACGTCGACCTGGCGGCGGTCTGGGCGGAAGAGGTGGTGATCATGGTAGCGGGCAAGGTGGTGGCCGCCGGTTCGCCGCGGCTCCTTACGGACGCGGGACTAATGCAGCAATGCGGCCTGCGCCTGCCGCTGGTAAGCGAGCTCTTCGCGCGGCTTGAGGCGCGCGGCCAGGCCTGGGATCACCGACCGCTCAGCGTGGGCGAAGCCGCCGAAATGCTTCTCGCGCGCCTTGGGCCGGCTCCGCCGCGCGGGGAGGGCGGGGTACCGTAAACGGCGAAAAGGACCAATTGGGAAGGTAAAGCCCGTGTCGCCTTGAGGGCGCCGTCTTTTTTTCTTCTTGTGCCGTGGCATAGGCGAGCGACCGTTCGACGAGCTTCTGGAAAAAGGGGATGAAGAGCAAAGTCGTTTCCTCCTGCAGCACCTGGGCCAGGGCAACCGCCTGCCGGGCACGCAGCGCACGTTCCGTTTCCCAAAAGACGTAGGCCATTTCCTCGAGCCGCCGCGCAAAAAGGCGGCGAAAGCCGGGCTGGAAGACGGCCTCCAGTAACTGTTGCCTGGTGCGCTGGGCCAACTCCTCCTGGGCGTGCTGGCTGATGATCAGGGGGCTGCGGTCGCGGTCTTGTAGCCGAGCCGCGGCCTCTTCCACCGGCGGGCCGCTTAAGAGCCAGCTTTCCATTTCCTCCTCCGCCAGCAACTCGGCCGAATGGGCGAGGAGGAGATGGCGGCCGGCGCGCACCTCGTCGGCGGAGAGTCGCGTATAGATTAACGGCGGGGGCAAGGGCTCGTCCTCGCCAAGCGAGGGGCGGTAAAGTTCAAAGTCCCGCGGAACAGGCCGGTGTTGCTCGCGGCTGAGCCGGTAATAGTGCTGCAGGAGGGCACGGCCGTAGTGCGGGGCGGCGGCCACTAAAGTGAGGTCTTCGAGGCTGCGGAGGGCCTGGAGCAGATTCTGATAACTGCGCCTGTTTGTCGGCTCGTAGACTTCCGCCTGGACAAGTCCTTGCGTATCCAGGCCGATGGCGGTGAGAACCACGTAAGGGTGCGCCGGGCGGGAGAAGCTGTAGACGACCAGGCGGCCCCCTTCGCCGTCAACCTGGCTGAGCAGCGCTTCCAAGGGGCGCGGACCGCTTTCCAAACGCCATCTTGCTCCTGCCACGGCAGGCTCGGGACCGACCAGGCCCTGGCTGCGCCAGCGGTGAAGCAGGCGGCGGGCCTCCTTGGCAAGCCTTTTCGGCGCGGTCTCGGCCAGCGTGGTTAACAGTTGTACATTGGCCTCTTGCGGCGGTAACAAGGCGAGATAACCTACCAGTTGAGCTTCCCCTGGTTCTTCAGCGGGTGGCATGATTCCCTGCCTCTTCAGTTCTGCCACCAAAAGGGCGACGGCCTCCTCCACTTTCCATCACGCTCCGCCTTCATTAGTTGCCGTGCCGGCTGAAGTATATCATAGAGCCGGCAAGGGCGAAAAGACCGGAAAATTTTTGCCCGCAACGGCGAAGAATGTACCTTCAAGCAGGATTAAGGAAGAATTTGCCGAAGTAATTCTGCGTCTGAGTAGGAAAGTCCTGGTTTCGCTTAGGGCAAACCTGCCGAAAGGCTGGGGCGCAAAGCTACGGGTCTAAGGTCCTTCAGGGATGATGATCGCCGGGCTGCCGAAACCTTCGCCTTTTCGCCGGTAGGTGGAAAGGCTTTTTTCTAAAAAGCGTGAGGCAAGCCTCGGGATCTGGAGGAGGCGCGGGGCGTGACGCGAGAGGTAGTCGTTGAGGGTAATAGCCTGGAGGAAGCACGCCGGGCGGCGGCGGTTGCCCTGGGTTGCGCGCCCGAGTGCCTCCTGCTGGAGGTGCTGGAGGAAAGCGAGGACCGCCCTGCGGGGCACGGCTGGCTCCGGGTACGGGCGACCTTGTCGGAAGAAAGCGTGGACGGCCTGGCCGGCGTGAGCGGTGGTGCACTGGTGGTGCGCGACCCGGGACCGGGCGGTCGACCCGCCGTGGTTACTCCCGGGGCGCATGTGCTGCTCTGGGTTAACGAGCAGCCGGTAAAGGAAAGCCAGGTCGTTCTCAGCACAGACCGGGTACGCGTGGAAGGCGAAACCCGTGAGCCGGAGAGCGCGATCGACGTGACGGTGGCCCCGGACGGTCTGAGCTGTACCTTGAGCGTACGGCGTCGGCCAAAAGAAGTCTACGCAATCGAAGACGCTCCCCCGGCCAATCGCCTGGTCATCCGGGCAAGACTGGTGGAGCAAGAATTGCCGCCCCTGGACGCGGAGCAGGTGCTGGCCCGGCTGGCGGCTGCCGGCGTTACTTACGGGATCGACCACGAGGCGCTGCGGCAGGCCATCGAGCGCGGCGACGGCACGCCGGTGGTAGTCGCGCGGGGGACGCCGCCGGAACCGCCGGTGCACGGCACGGTAGAGTTTCTCTTCGTGGACAAGCAGCGCGCGTACGAGGAGGGTACACCGGGAGAGAGGCGGGTTTTCAGCGTAGAGCCGGGCGAAGTGCTGGCGGTGAAAACGCCCGGGCAGCCGGGGCGTCCGGGCAAGGACGTCCACGGCCGGGAATTGGCGCCGCCGCCGCCGCGCGAGGCGCAATTGCGGGCCGGCCAGGGAACCGCCTTTCGCGAGGACGGCCTGGTGCTCGTGGCCACCGCGGTGGGCCGGCCGGAGAGGCGGGGCAGCCTGGTTACCGTGGTGCCCGTATACCTCATCCCCGGCAACGCCGATGCGCGCGGCGGACCGATCAAGTTCCGCGGTCACATCACGGTTGAGGGTGACGTCCTCGACGGCGTGGTGATCGAGGCGGGCGGCAATGTTCAGGTGAAGGGCCTGGTAGCGAATAGTACGATTACCGCCGGCGGCGGTGTAAGTATCGGGGGCAACGTGGTGGGTTCGCGCATCAAGGGAGGAGGGGTTGCCCTGACCTGGGAAAAGTGGGATACCTTTTGGCAGGAAGCGGCAGAAATGCTTGAAGAGCTGGTAGCGGCCGCCTGGCAATTACGGCGCCACTGGGAAAGCCTGAAAGGCGAAGACCAGCGTATCACCGACGGCGTGCTGCTGCAAGCTTGCCTGCAGGGCCGCTATCGCCGCCTGCCCGGCCTGGTCGAGCAGAGCGCGGCGTTGCTGGAGGAATTGGGTCAGGTTATCGGCCTTGATGCGGAGCATCCCCTGGTGGTGCACCTCGCCTACCTGCGGCGCTGTCTTAGCGGCCAGGGCTGCCTTGCCATCGCGGGGTTGGAAGAATTGGAGGCGCGCGTCCGCGCGGCGAAGGAGGAAGCGCAAGCCCTGAAGGAATCGGCGCAGGAGGCGGTGCAGGGGGCACAGATAACCGCGTCCTACGTCCAGAACTCCGTACTGGAAACCACGGGGCAGGTGGTAATCGGGGGTAAAGGTTGCTACAATTGTGCCATTTATGCCGGAGCGGGGGTGGTAGTCGACGGGAGTCCCGGGGCCTTCCGGGGAGGACAGATTATCAGCAAGGGCCACGTACGGGTGCGCCAGTTGGGCAGCGAGGCGGAGGCCAGGACCTACGTCCAGGTACCGCGCAACTTTTATATCAAGGCGGGAGAGGCCTTCCCCGGGGTGCTGTTGAAGGCGGGTAGTAAACTGGAGAAGGTTACCGCGCGCATGTCCGTTAATCTTCTGGGAGAGTAACGTGGGAGGATGGATGAAGGATGTTCCGCAGAACAAAACACCGTACTCAGGCTGTGCCGCAGGCGGGCCGGAAAACCGCGCAAACGCGGCGGGCGGCTCGGCTGGCGCCGGCCAACTGGCCGCTCGCGGCGAAAATGGTTACCGGTTTTGTCCTCGTGCTTCTCGCCTTTGCCGTTGCCTCGGGCCTCGCCACCTGGCGGCTTCTGGGCATTGAAAGGCTCACCGCCGGGATCGAGGCGAGCGCGGCCAAGCTGGTGCTGGTCCAGGAGCTTTCCCGGGTGACGCTGGCCAAGTTCAGCCTGGTACAGGACGCCGTGCTGGAGGCCGCTTCTCTGGACGTAAACGAGTTTGATCGTTATGCCCGCGAGTTCGAGGAGGTGCTGGCGCGCCTTCAGGCGATGGAGCTTGACAAGACCGAGAAAGAAACGCTGAATCTGGTCCGCCAGTTCGATGCGGGTTTGAACCGGACGTTCAAGGAACGCCTCGTGCCCGCGCTCCAGCAAAAAGACGACCTGGCGGCGCGCATCACCTATCGCGGCGAGCTGAGCGGGGTGCAGTACCAGATCGTCAACCTGAACGAGAGCCTGCGGCGCCGTCTGGAAGAGAAGCACCGCGAAATGGTGGCCGGCGTGCACCGGGAAGTGGCGGCGGTACTGAGGAGCATGTATGCCGGCCTGGGTGCGGCCATCCTCGCGGGCATCCTCATTGCCTGGTTAATTACACGGATGATTACCCGGCCGCTTAAAGAATTGCAGCAGTATGCAGGCCTGGTGGCGCAGGGCGATCTTACCCTGGCGGCACGGGTTGGCGGCAGAGACGAAACCGGCCGCTTGGCACAGGCTTTCGGCCAGATGGTCGAGAACCTGCGGTCACTGCTTGGCCAGGTGCAGGCCGCGGCGCAGCGGATCAGCCAGGCCGCGGGGCAGGTGTCGGCCTCGGCCAACGAGGTAGGAGAGGCCGGCCGGCAGGTGGCGGTGACGGTACAGGAAATGGCGCGGGGAATGGAAGAGCAAAGCCACCAGGTAAACGAGGCGGCCCAGACGATCGGCGGGGTAGCCGGAGAAATGGAGGCGGTAAACGGCCGGGTGCAGGCGATGGCGCAGAGTTCCACTGCGGTGATGGACGCGGTAGCGCAGGGCAGGCGGGCCGCGGCCGAAGCGGTGGCGCAGATGCAGGCCATAAACGAACGTATGCTCGCGGTGACCCGGGTGGTGGGTCAGTTGGGACAGCGCTCGCAAGAGATCGGGCGCATGGTAGAAATGATCACCGCCATTGCCGGCCAGACGAACTTGCTCGCACTCAACGCGGCCATCGAAGCGGCGCGGGCCGGCGAGCAGGGCCGGGGTTTCGCCGTAGTTGCCGAGGAAGTGCGTAAGTTGGCGGAACAGTCCGCCGCGGCGGCGGAACAAATCACGGAATTGGTAGGGGAAATCCAGGCCGAAGCCGCCCGGGCGGTGGAGGCGA
>JACIYD010000100.1 GCA_014360105.1 Clostridia bacterium | reverse complement strand
CGGGTTCCAACCACGCCCCTCTCAACACAGCCATCCCCAGAGACTGCCTCGCAGCCGTTCTTCTCGCCGGCACCCCCGCACCCCCGCCCTGCCAAGAGGCAGTGAAGGCACTATGGGTAGTACCGCTGGTCTGGTAAAAGGCGGTGACCTCCGCCGGAAGCCTGCATAAAAACCACTCGACACTACCTGACGTAGTCTTTAGGCAGCTCATGAGTTAATAAGGTCTCAAGGCGAGCGTTACTCCCGTTCCGGAGCTTCGGCGCCCCAGGCCCAGTACGCGGCAGTCGCCGCGGCCATGAGGCCGACAAACAACAACAAGGCAGGCCTGAAGCTGCCCGTGACATCCACCACGTAGCCGAAAAGGGGCGCCCCCAGGGTCTGCCCTACCAGGTTCAAAGTCGCCGCGAGGCCGCTCGCCAGGCCGGCCTTTTGCCTACCATAAGCTTCCACCATCAGGGCAAAAAACGGCCCGAACCACCCCATAGTCACCGCGCCAAGGACGAGCATAAAAGGGGTCAGCCACTGCCCCGCCAGGACGGACCGGCCTTCGGTAAGAACCAGAATGCATACGAGATTAGCGAGCCCAAGCAGCACTATCAACGGTTTCCGCCGGCCGTGCCACAGAATATCGCTAATAGCTCCGCTCCATGGCCGCGCCGCTCCCCCACCTACCTGGGTCAGGGCGAGCAGCCGGCTGGCCACCGCGAGGGGCATTCCCAAAACTTCCTGTAGATAAGCAACCAGAAAGGTGGTCAGCGAGATCTGCCACATAGCAAAGGCCATGCCGGCCGCAGCGCAACTAGCCATCGCGCACGAAACGTGCACCGCGCCCGCGGGCCCGTCTGGAGGCGCCCCGCCCTCCGCATGCGCCGGGCAACGCTTAAGCGGGTCACGGTAGCAGAGGAAGGCGACCATCCCCAGGGCGGCGATAGTCACGGAGGCAGCGCGGTAACTGGCACGCCAACCGTGCTGTTCGCTTACCGCGGTAAAAAGGAGAGCCGCTGCGGCCGTCCCTAGGGGGATGCCTGCCTGCTTGAGGCCGATGGCAAACGCCTGCCCTCTTTCGGGAAACCACTCGTAAATGGCACGGTTGCTCATCGGCGTCAGGGTGCTAAAGCCCACGCCGACCAGGAAGGACCAGGCTAGAGCCGAAGTAAAGGAGCCGAAGGAAGACAATCCGAGACAACCTAGCCCCATCACTAAAGGACCCACCAGCATAAACCAGCGCGGGCCGAGGCGGTCCACCCCCAGTCCCGAGGCGACCGCGAAAACCATAGTGCCCGTGGCGCCAGCCGCGCCGAGCAGCCCGATCTCCGTCTTGCCCCAGCACAGTTCGCGCGCCAAGAATGGACTGATGGGGGCAAAGGCGTAATTGGCCATGGCCGCCCCGGTAGCCAGCGTCAGGAGCAACCCCAGGACCGCAGCCTGGCGCCACGTACCCCAAGGCCTGCCCCACGCTGGCCGCCGCGGCTCTGGCCGGCTTCCACGGGCGCCGGCCATGGCTCCGTATCCCTCGCGCCTAGCAGACTTCCTGCCCGGCGAGCGCGCGCCTTCTCCGCCGCCCCCGCCGGGCACTGCTCTTGTTCCGGTCATGCCAATCAGAAGGCGTAGCGTGCTTCCTGCTCCAGCAGTGCTGGGAGATCCAGGAGCTCATTGAGTTCGTTGAAGAGCAGCATCTCCCCCATGCAGCGGGCAGTCGTCCCCTCTTCTCTCAGGACTTTCAATACCCGCCCCACCGCCGCAGCCGCGCTTCTAATGGCGGAATTGGGATAAATGACCATGCGATAGCCGATTTCCTCAAGCTCCTTCCACGACAGCAGGGGCGTCCTGCCCCCCTCGACCATGTTGGCTAAGAGCGGCGCGTCCACGGCCGAGGCGATAAAGCGCAGTTCTTCCACCGATTGAGGAGCCTCCACAAAGATCACGTCGGCGCCGGCTGCCGCGTAAGTGTTCGCTCTCTCAATGGCCTCCGCGAGTCCCAGGGCCGCCCTCGCATCAGTGCGTGCAATGATCACTAGGTCTGGGTCCGTCCGGGCGTCTAACGCCGACTTGATCCTGGCAACCATTTCCTCTACCGGCACCACCTGCTTGTCGCTGAGGTGGCCGCAGCGCTTGGGCCAGACCTGGTCCTCCAGTTGCAGGCCTGCCGCCCCCGCGCGCTCGTACTCCCTTACGGTTCGCGCCACGTTTAGCGGGCCTCCATACCCGGTATCTGCATCCGCCACCACCGGGATCTTGACCGCCTCGGCTATGTGCGCGACCCGCCGGGCCATTTCCGTCATGGTCACCAAACCCACATCCGGTCTGGCCAAGAGGGAATACGAGACGCCCGCGCCCGTCACGTAAAGCGCTTCAAAGCCACAGCGCTCAATGATCCTCGCTGTCAAGGCGTCGGCGGCACCGGGTAGTACAACGATTTCCTGCCTGGCAATTAGTTGACGAAGCTTCGCTGAATTCTTCATGGTTCTCTCCAACCCCCAGCGTTCGCCCCTCACCGCTCTGCAGCTTGCAACCTCGCCCGCACGTATGAAACGAGCCCACCCTGCCTCAGGATTTCCAGGACGACAGGGGGAAAGGCCCCCGCGCTGTACCTGTGACCGGTGGAAACATTCACGAGCAGGCCCTCGTCCACCGCCACCTCGAGGAGGTCGCCCTCCGTCGCTTCCTCAACTAGGTCGGGGCACTCCACTGCCGGCAGCCCGATGTTGATCGCGTTCCGAAAGAAAATGCGCGCGAAGGACTTAGCCACCAGGCAACTTATGCCTGCCGCCTTCAGCGCAGCCGCGGCCGCCTGCCGCGAGCTGCCACAGCCGAAATTCCAACCCGCCACCAAGATGTCACCGGGGTTAACCCGGGAAGAAAAACCGGGGTCGAAGTCGGCAAAACAGTGACGCCCAAGGCTTTTCGGGTCCCTATTCCAGTCAGTCAGGTACCTGCCCGGCAGAATGGCGTCGGTGTCAATGTGGTCGCCAAACTTGCGCGCGCGCCCTCTGAACCTCAACCGTCCAGCACCTCCCTAGGATCTCTGATCTCGCCCGCCACGGCCGAGGCAGCTACTGTCGCCGGCGAGGCCAGGTATATCTCCGCGCGCGGCGAACCCATGCGGCCGATAAAATTGCGGTTGGTAGTGGAAATCGCCGCCTCCCCCTCGGCCAGCAGCCCCATATGGCCCCCAAAGCACGGGCCGCAGGTCGGGGGACAGATGAGCGCGCCTGCCTCCGCCATTGCCTCCAGCAACCCCTCTCTGAGGGCCGCCAGGTAGGTCGCCTGCGAGCCAGGGATGACCAACAGCCGCACACCGGCGGAGACCTTGCGGCCCTTGAGGATCCGGGCAGCCACCCGCAGGTCCGCCAGCCGGCCGTTGGTGCAGGAGCCGATCACGGCCTGATCAATGCGCACTCCGCGCAGCTTCTGGGCGGGCACCACATTGGCCGGCGAAGGTGGGCACGCTACCAAGGGCGCCAGCGTGCCGCAGTCGATGGTATGGCTGTCAGCGTACGAGGCCTCCTCGTCGCTGGCGAACACCTCACCTTCGCCTGCGCCTATCTCGTTCAGGAAGGCAGCGGTTATCTCATCTGGCGCAATAATCGCATTCTTACAGCCGGCCTCGGCTGCCATGTTACAGATGGTAAAGCGGTCGGCCATCTCCAGGGCCCCAACCCCTTCCCCGGTGAACTCAATCGCTTTATACAGGGCCCCGCTGGTGCCGATCCGCCCCAGAAGGCTCAGAATAACGTCCTTTCCCCCGACCGGCGCGCGCGGTTGCCCTATCAGTTCAACCCTGACCGTCTCCGGCACCCGCAGCCATATCTCGCCCAGGGCCATGGCTGCCGCCGCGTCGGCGCTGCCCACCCCTAGGGCCACCGCTCCCAGCGCCCCGTAAGTACAAGTATGGGAATCGCTACCGACGACCACCTCCCCAGGAAGGACGAACCCTTGCTCGGGGAAGACGACATGGCAGATACCTCCCCGGCCCACTTCGTACACCCGGCGGATCTTGTAGGCCGTCAGATACTCGCGCAGCGCGCGGCTCTGCTCAGCCGCCTCCACCGAGGGGCTGGGGATGAAATGGTCGTAGGTCACGGCGATGCGCTCGGGGTCGAAGACGCGCGTCGCCCTCATGCGCTCCAGCTCCCGGAAGGCGGCCAGCGAGACATCATGGCAAATCACCTTGCTGACCCGAGCTATAATTAGCTCCCCCGGGCACACGTGTTCGCGCCCCGCAGCTTTAGCCAGAATCTTTGCAGTAATGGTCATGCCCAACCAGCGATCCCCCCGTTCCGCCCACGGGAAAACACCAGCGAGACCCCGTGGTGCCTGTTGGCATTAGGACCCCCTACATGCCCAGATAGGCCTGCTTAAGATGCTCGTCCGCCAGCAGGTCGCGGCCTGCCCCCTCCATGACCACGTTCCCGTTCTCGAGAACGTAGCCCCGGGTGGCCATGTCCAGCGCGTGCTGCACGTTTTGCTCGACCAGCAATACCGTCGACCCCTGCTCCTTGAGGGTCCTGATTACGTCGAAAACCGTTTTCGTCAGCAGAGGCGATAGCCCCGTAGAAGGCTCATCGAGGATGAGCAGCACGGGGCAGCCCATCAGCGCGCGGCCGATGGCCAGCATTTGCTGCTCGCCGCCGCTCAGCGTCCCGGCCGCCTGGCGGAGCCGCTCCTTCAGCTGGGGGAAAAGGCCGAACACGAACTCCAGGTTCTGAGTCTTTCTTTTCCTGGCGCGGGGCGTAATGGCCCCCAGTTCGAGGTTTTCCAGCACGGACATGCCCGTAAAGAGGCGCCGCCTCTCGGGAACCTGTATTAGGCCCAGCGACACGATCCTGTCCGGCGACATCCTGCCAATGTCCTTACCCTGAAACCTGATCTCACCCTTTTTCTGCGTAAGCAAACCCGAAATTGCCTTCAGTGCCGTCGTCTTGCCCGCCCCGTTGGCCCCAACCAGGGCGACAAGTTCGCCCTGCTGCACGCTGAACGAGATGCCGTGGAGGATCTCCACCCGGCCGTACCTGGCGAAGAGGTCCTTCACCTCAAGCAAGCAGCATCACCTCCCCCAGATAGGCCTCCACCACCTGGGGATCGCGAGCCACCTCGGCGGGAGTCCCCTCGGCGATCTTGCGGCCGTGGTGCAGAACCATCACCCGGTCCGAGAGGCGCATCAGCGCCCGCATCAGGTGTTCGATCATGAAGATGGTCAGCCCGCTTTGCCGGACCCGGCGCACCAGATCCATGACCTCATCCACTTCCGAGGGGTTCAGACCAGCAAACACTTCGTCCAGCAGGAGCAGTTTGGGACCCGTGGCCAGCGCCCTGGCCACCTCCAGCCTCCGCTGGTCGGACACCGTCAGATCGCCGGCGCGCTGCCCCTCCTTCTCCCGGAGCCCCACCAGTTCGAGCACTTCCTGCGCCCGTTTGGTCGCCGCCCGGTGGTCGGTCACCCGCGCAAAGGCCCCTACCTTCACATTCTCCAGCACGCTCAGGTTGCCGAAGGGTTTGACTATCTGGAATGTCCGCGCCACGCCCCGAAGGCACATTTGGTGCGGCCTTAGCCCGGTCACGTCAGCCGACTGGAACTCGACCGTTCCCCCATCCGGCGGGTACACGCCCGAAATGACATTGAAAAGAGTGGTTTTCCCCGCGCCGTTAGGGCCGATCAGGCCGAAAATCTCCTGTTCCTCGACGCTGCAACTGACCCCCTGCAGAGCCTGCAGGCCGCGAAAGCGCTTGCTCACCTCATGTAACCTGAGCAGAGGCAACTATTCCTGCCCTCCTTTCCCCATTCCCCAGCCAGCCGCCGGGGCCGCCTTCCCTAGGGCCGGCCGCAACCTCAAGCGGGAGGGCAGGCTCAGCAGACCATGCGGCAGGTACAGGACCACCAGGATGAGCAGCAGCCCGTAGATCAGGAGATGAAGGCCGCTGTAGCTGGCGAGCCCCGTCCTGATCAACTCGCCCAGCGGCACCAGCAGAGCTGCGCCCAGGATGGGTCCGGCCACTGTTCCCGCGCCGCCCACGATTGCCGGCGTCATGATGGATATCGAAAGTTCCGAGCCGAAGGCCAGTTGAGGATCAATGTAGAGGAAGTACTGGGCATAGAACGCCCCACCCAGGGCCGTAAAGAACGCGCTCAGGCAAACCGCCAGCACCTTGTAGCGCATGGCATTAATGCCTAGCGCCTCGGCGGCGTCCTCGTCCTCCCTAATGGCCACCAGGTAATAGCCCAGCTTGCTGCGCGCCAGCCGGCTAACCAGAAGGGTGAGGCAGACAAGCATGATGAGAACCATGTAATAGTAAGGCTCCTTGCCCACGAACTGCAGGTTGCGCAGACC
>JACIYD010000010.1 GCA_014360105.1 Clostridia bacterium | reverse complement strand
TGGCTTTAACGGTGCCACCGGGCCCGGCCTACTTGTCCGCACGCTTTCGGCCGGCCGGCTCCCAGGTGCATTTCGGGGCGATCCTTACCGGAGCCACTTTCAGCCGCCGGTGGCTCCTCTCTGTGGAGGATGACGACCCTACTCGCCTGTTCCTCGCCGTTGGTCTCTATTTTTTGGCCATTATATCGGCCCGGCCCGGCCATGTCAAGTCCGGGGCATCTTGCGCTATCTCCACCTTATGCATTAGGTGGCGCACTCCGCCACCGCCTGCGCCAAATCCGCCCGAGGCTTCAGGCGGGGGGTGCCGTGGCGCGCCGGTTGCTTTTTTACGGCGCAATCACGGCCAGAGCTACCGCGGCCAGACCCTCACCCCGACCAAGGAAGCCCAGCCCCTCGGTGGTTGTCGCCTTAATCGCGACCGCCTCCGGCGGAAGGTGCAAAACGCGTGCTAAATTCTGCCGCATGGCATGATAATATGGGGCAAGCGCCGGCTTTTCCGCCAAAAGGGTACAGTCAAGCTGTACCGGCCGGAAGCCGTGCTCCTCCAACAAGGAAAGAACGCGCTCCAAAAGCCTCAAGGAGTCCGCACCGGCGTAACGAGGATCGCCGGAGGGAAAGTATTGCCCGATGTCACCCAGAGCCGCCGCGCCGAGCAGGGCGTCCATGACGGCGTGGGTCAGGACATCGGCATCCGAGTGGCCCGCCAGCCCCACGTCTGCCGCAATACGTACACCGCCAAGGATGAGGGGGCGTCCCGCAACCAGCGGGTGAACGTCTATCCCGAGGCCGATACGCATCGCCTTTCGCTCCTCCGCCGTGCCATGTTGTGGCCCGGGTATGAGTTTGCGGTTTGGACCACCGGTTACGCCTGGTACCGCTCCCGCTCGTTCCCCTGGGCCAGCAAGGTCAGATAGCCCCGGGCCAGCGCGAGATCTTCCCTGGTCGTAATTTTCAGGTTAAGATAAGACCCCGGAACCACCCGCACCGGGTGCCCCAGCCGCTCTACCAGTGAGGCGTCATCCGTCCCAAGAAATCCTTCCTTGGCCGCGCGGAGGTGTGCCTCTTCCAAAAGCCAGCGCGCAAAGACCTGGGGCGTCTGGACGGCAACCAGCCCCTCGCGCGCCAGCGTCTGTCGGACCAGCCCTTCTTCCTTCAGGCTCTTCACCGTGTCCCGCAGGGGCACACCGGGTACGGCGGCACCTCCGGCACGTGCCGCGGCTACCACCGCCGCCACCAGTGCCGAGGAAACGAAGGGCCGCGCTCCGTCGTGCACGGCCACCCAAGCATACCTTCGGTCAAGCCGCCGTAGGGCCCGCGCCACGCTCTCCTGCCTCGTCTCGCCTCCGACCACCACCGCCGTCACCTTGTCCAAGGCGTAAGCAGCGATCAAGCGGCGGCAAGCTTCTTCTTCGCCCGGTCCCACGGCAACCACGATGGCGTCAATCAGCGGACTGCTCGCCAGTGCCTCCAGGGTGTAGACCAGTATTGGTTTCCCCTCCAGCAGCAGGAACAATTTGTTCCCGCCCGCCCCGAGCCGGCGGCCCCGACCGGCGGCGGCCACCAGCGCGCCTATGTCAGCCATTGGTATTCGCCTCGCTCCACCGAACCGGCACTGCCGGAAGAAGAACCCACCTTTCGTGCCAGCCCCTTGGGGCGCGCGAAGATCATCCGCCCGGCCGCGGTCTGCAGGACACTGGTAACCAGAACAGCTACCGTCTGGCCGATGAAGCGCTTGCCGTTTTCCACCACGATCATTGTGCCGTCGTCCAGGTAGCCAACGCCCTGACCGCTTTCTTTGCCGTCCTTAATTAGCTGTACCACCATTTCCTCGCCAGGCAGCACTACCGGCTTGACCGCATTGGCCAGCTCGTTGATGTTCAGGACCTTGATGCCCTGGAGCGCGGCTATTTTGTTCAGGTTGAAGTCGTTAGTGACAATAGACGCCTGCAACTGCTGGGCCAACTGGACCAGCCTTGTGTCCACCTCTACCCCGGGCGGTGCCTGGCCCGTGCGCCAAAGCTGTACCTCGGGTCCCGGAAGTTCGCGGATTTTGTTGAGAATATCCAGCCCCCGCCGTCCGCGGTTGCGCTTGAGCACGTCGGAGGAATCCGCGATGTGCCGCAGTTCTTCCAAGACAAAATCGGGGACGACGAGAATCCCTTCGAGAAACCCGGTCTGATAGACATCGAGGATGCGGCCGTCAATAATCACGCTTGTATCAAGGATTTTATACCGTCCACTCGTCCTTTCCGTGACGCCGCGCCAGCCCCGTTCTCGCCCACCCGGCCGCGACAGCAAGCCAAGAAGACTAAGGATTTCTTCCCGCTTTTTCGTCCCTACGCTCCATCCCAGGTAGCCCAGAATTAAGTTTGCCACCAGGGCCAGGTACGCACCCACCAGCGGCAGGCGGCTGAGGGCGGCCCCAAGAAGATTAGCAATGATAAGGCCAACAATAAGCCCGCCGGCACCGGCCAGGATCTCCTGACCCGGCAGTTTTTGTAGCCGCCCTTCTACCCAGCGCCCGGTGCTCTGAAGACCGGCAAGGATCCGTGGTGCCAGAAAGTAGGCGACCAAAACCATGCTCAGACTGAAAATGGCAATCAGTAACCAGAACCAGGGTCCGTTATACCATTGCCGGCTCAATTCTAGGCTCCCGTAGAAGCCTCCGGCAGCCAGACCGGCCGTGATTAACCACCGCAGCAACCTGGTCATTTCTTCACCCCCTTCCTATTTTAACATTGGCGGGGGGTACCTATACAAATACTGGGAAGGTCGTCAGGAGGAAACGGCCCGCGACCAGCGCGCCCGTTTTTGGTTAGGGAAAGAGGGACGCTACTTCAGGCAAGAATACCGTCCAATAAGCTGGTAACTTCTTCCTCTTCCTTGTCTTGGGCGAGTACCAGTTCGCTAATCAGGATCTGGCGGGCACTGTCGAGCATGCGGCGTTCCCCGGTGGAAAGCCCTTTCTCCCGTTCCCGCAAAACTAAGTTCCTCACAACCTCGGCCACTTCAAAAATGTTGCCGCTCTTAATTTTCTCCAGATTGGCCCGGTACCGGCGATTCCAGTTGGCCGACATCGTCACCTCGCGTTCCTGGAGCACGTCGAGGACCTTGGCGACTTCTTCTTGAGAAATAACCTCCCGCAAGCCGGTTTCTGCCACCGTGTCCGTAGGAATCATCAGTTTGATGTCGCCCATCGGCAGGCGCATTACGTAATATTGCCGGCGCTTACCTAAGATTTCCTTCTCCTCGATGGCTTCAATTACGCCCGCGCCGTGCATGGGGTATACTACCCGATCGCCGACCTTAAACAATGACCAAATGCCCCCTATCTTAAAGTGGAAAGCTTACACCTGCATTATAACAGGAGTAATCACATCTGTCAAATTACGTCAGATTCCTTCAAGCGCGCGCCGGCGTTTCCCCGCTTTTCGGTTTAGGATTACGTTGCGCCTCCCGGCGTCCTGCCCGAATATCGCGGCAGGTCAAAGAAACCCCGCCTCAGGCCCGATCCCGCCCCGGCCAGTTCAGCCCGGGCGGCCCGTGCAAACGGGATGATAACTCAAAGCACTCAAGTGGGTGCGCTGGCGTATCGGGCGGTCTTTGGCTCACAGCGAAAGACTCGAGCATCGCGGCGAGCGAGCTTTTCGCGAGGGCGAGGGCGCAAGTCCGGCCGAAGGCCACGGATGGCCAATAGCTCCCGCGGCGCCATGGAGGGCGCGCACGAGCCGCGGACCCGCCTCAAGCCCAACTCGAGCACCAGTATCGCCCGCAAGGCTCACGCCAACGAGGGAGCCAAAGACCGCAAGAGGCAAACTGGGGATAACCCAGGTGGGCGCGTCGTTGACAGGACAAGAGACGGCTCGCTATAATATGCCTATCAGGGATCGGAAGGCCATGCGCCAGCCAAGGGAGATGATCAGCCGGTGAAACATTTAAGCTGTGCGGAATTTCAGGCTACCGTCGGGGAATACACCATCCGCCACCGCAGCATCCTTGACATCCTTTCTAAGACCCAGGAAGCGGCCGCCCGCCTCAACCGGGCCGTCACCAAGGCCGTGACCGGTTGCGGCTGCGTCCAGATTAACGCAACGAAGCAAGCCCTGCCCAGTGATATTTCCCTCCGGGACTGGCGTCACTACGTTGACACCCATCTCCAGGGTTCCTTGTGCGAGGACTGCCGGGATATCGTCGAGACCGAAATGGGCCGCCTCCTTTTCTACCTCGCCGCACTAGCCAATACCCTCGGCCTCAGCCTGGAGCAAGTCATGGCCAAGGAAAAGGGCAGAATCACCACGCTCAACATCTTCAACTTTACCTAAGACCGGCGAGCCGGAAAGCGGCCCGTAGATCGCCCGCACCGACCACCTCCGGCAAGGGTGCGGGAAGATCACCGAGATTGGCCGCGGGTAGCAGAAACTTGCGAAATCCAAGACGGGCCGCCTCGCGGATGCGCCGTTCCGCCTGGGGGATACGCCGCAACTCGCCGGTAAGGCCCACCTCTCCCGCCACGGCAAGGTCTTCAGGCAAAGGCTGTTCCAGCAAACTCGAGGCTACGGCCAAGCATACCGCCAGATCCACCGCCGGCTCCTCCAGGCGTAAGCCGCCCGCGAGGTTCAGGTAAACATCCTGATTGCCCAGCGCCAGACCGCAACGTTTCTCCAGTACGGCAAGCAGCAGGAGTACCCGCTGCAGGTCCAGGCCGGTGCTGAGTCGCCGGGGGTGGCCAAAGGCCGTAGGTGCCACCAGTGCCTGTACCTCCAGCAAGACCGGGCGAGTGCCCTCCAGGCCCGCGAGCACCACCGAGCCGCTGCACGCACCACGGCGGGCGGCAAGAAATAACGCCGAGGGGTTGGCTACTTCCACCAGCCCCGCCTCGGCCATCTGGAAGACCCCGATTTCGCTGGTGGAGCCAAAACGGTTTTTCACCGCGCGCAAGACGCGCAGGTTGGAGAACCTCTCGCCCTCAAGATACAGTACCACGTCCACCAAATGCTCCAATGCCTTAGGCCCGGCCAGAAATCCTTCCTTGGTTACATGGCCCACCAGAAGAAAGGTTATTTGTTTGTCCTTGGCCAAACGAAAGAACTCCGCGGCACATTCGCGCACCTGACCAAGGCTGCCTGGAGCCGAAGCCAGTTCCGGCAGATAGACCGTCTGGATGGAATCGATGATGACGGTTTGCGGTGCAAGTCCCAGGACCTGTTCCCGGATCACTTCGACATTGGCTTCAGCTACGACGTAAAGACCCGGGTCGGTTACTCCCAGGCGTGTGGCGCGCAAGCTTAGCTGGCCCAGCGATTCCTCCGCGGAGACGTAAAGTACGGGGCCCTGCCGTGCCAGGGCCCCCGCAGTCTGTAAGAGTAAGGTGGATTTGCCGATACCCGGCTCACCCCCGAAAAGGACCAGGGAACCGGCAACCAAACCGCCGCCCAGCACCCGGTCGAGCTCACCGCTCCCCGTTGCCGAAAGCGTGCCAGGCACGGCCTTCACCGCGGCCAGGGGTTGCGGCGGGTTGCCACCGACAACCGGTTGGCGGTGCGGCAACCACCCGCCACCCCTTTCTTCGACCAGCGCGCCCCACTGGCCACAGGCCGGACAACGCCCTAGCCATTTCAAGGAGGAGTAACCGCACTCCTGACAGACGAACTTGCCCACGCCATACCTGCCCCCGGTTTCCCGTTTACTTCTTCTCGAGTATCAGTTCCCCATCCCTTGCGGTGACCCTTATCGTGTCGCCTTTGGCAAAACGGCCTTCGAGCAACCCCTCCGAAAGGGGGTCCTCCAGCATCTGCTGGATGGCACGGCGCAATGGTCGGGCACCGTAAACCTCATCGAAGCCCCGTTCCGCCAGGACTTTCTTTGCCTCCGGCGCCACCTCCACCTTCAGCCCGTGTTCCTCAAGGCGCCGGTTAAAGGTGGCGAGCATCAAGTCGACAATGCGCATCAGGTCCTCGCGGCTGAGCTGGTGGAAGACGATGATCTCGTCCAGGCGGTTTAAGAACTCCGGACGGAAGGTGCGTTTGAGCTCGTCCATGATGCGCTCTTTCATCGCCTGATAGCTATCTTCCGCGCTTTCCTGACGGAAGCCCATGCGGCCCTCCCGCCGGAGCAGGCTCACACCCACATTCGAGGTCATGATGATCACCGTGTTCCGGAAGTCGACCGTGCGCCCCTTGCCGTCGGTGAGGCGGCCGTCTTCTAACACCTGGAGCAGAACGTTAAAGACCTCCGGATGCGCTTTCTCCACTTCGTCAAAGAGAACCACCGAGTAAGGCCGGCGCCGGACCGCCTCGGTGAGTTGACCCGCTTCTTCGTAACCCACATAGCCCGGCGGCGCACCGATGAGGCGCGAAACAGTATGCTTCTCCATGTACTCGGACATGTCGAGCCGGATCATCGCTTCCTCCGCCCCGAAGAGCGCCTCGGCCAGAGCACGCGCCAGTTCCGTCTTTCCCACGCCGGTCGGGCCAAGGAAAATGAAAGAACCGATGGGCCGTTTGGGATCTTTCAGCCCGGCCCGCGCCCTCCTGATGGCCCGGGCCACCGCCCGTACCGCCTCGTCCTGGCCGATAACCCGCTGGTGCAGCACTTCCTCCAACCGCAACAACCGGGCCGTCTCCTCTTCCGCCAACTGGCTGACGGGAATACCGGTCCAACTGGCCACGATCTGGGCGATGTCCTCCTGGTTCACCACCTGGTGTTCCAGGCCCTTTTCCTTTTGCCATTCCCGCTGGCGCGCGGCCAACTCCTCGCGCAGTTTGTGCTCCTCGTCGCGCAGGCGCGCCGCCTTTTCGAACTCCTGGTTGTGTACCGCCTCTTCCTTCTCCTTCGCCAGCTCCTCGATGCGGCGTTCCAGGTCCTTCAGGTTCGGCGGCGCGGTAAAGGCGCGCAATCTTACCCGTGAGGCGGCCTCATCCACCAGGTCGATGGCCTTGTCCGGGAGAAAGCGGTCGCTGATATAGCGTGCAGATAGCCTGGCCGCGGCCTCCAGCGCGGCGTCGGTAATTTTCACACCGTGGTGCGCCTCATACTTATCGCGCAGCCCCCGGAGGATGGCAATTGTTTCTTCTACAGTCGGTTCGCCCACCATGATCGGCTGGAAGCGCCGTTCCAGAGCGGCATCTTTCTCAATGTGCTTGCGGTATTCATCGAGCGTCGTCGCCCCAATGCACTGGAGCTCCCCCCGTGCCAGGGCCGGCTTGATGATATTGGCCGCGTCGATCGCCCCTTCGGCCGCCCCTGCGCCCACCAGCGTGTGGAGCTCGTCGATGAACACGATGACGTTCCCCGATTGGCGAATCTCGTTCAATACCTTCTTGAAACGTTCCTCGAATTCACCGCGGTATTTCGTGCCGGCGACGATGCCCGAGAGATCGAGGGCAATGACCCGTTTGTTCCGCAAGGTCTCCGGTACCTTGCCGGCGACGATGCGCTGCGCCAGACCCTCGGCAATGGCCGTCTTCCCTACACCGGGCTCGCCGATGAGTACCGGGTTGTTCTTGGTACGGCGACTCAAGACCTGGATTACCCGTTCAATCTCTTTCTCTCGGCCGACAACCGGGTCCAGTTTGTCTTCCCGGGCAAGCTGGGTAAGATCGGTACTGAACTCGTCCAATGCCGTCGTTTCCCTGGCGCCCGCCGGATTGCGCGCCATGCCACCCATGGCCTGGCCCCAGGCCGGGTGTCCGCCAAGTCCGCCCAAGACCCAGGTAAAGGGGCCCATCGCGCCGCCGCCCAGCAAGACGGCGACCTGCTGCCGCACTTTATCTGCGCTCACCCCCAGGTTCGCCAGCACGTGGGCGGCAATTCCCTCGCCCTCCCGGATGAGCCCGAGAAGAATGTGTTCCGTGCCGACGTAATTCACTCCTTGGCGTCGCGCCTCATCGTTGGCCAGTTCCAGTACCTTCTTTGCCCGCGGCGTCAGGCTCACCTGCGTCGGGCTCGGACCGGCGGTCCTGCCGACCAACTTGGTTACCTCTCGGCGCACACGTTCCAAATCCACACCGAGATTTTGCAGGGCCCTGGCGGCAATGCCTTCTCCTTCCCGCACCAGGCCCAGGAGCAGGTGCTCCGTACCTACGGCCACATGGCCGAGGTTTCGCGCTTCTTCTTCGGCAAGGCGCAACACTCTTTGCGCCCGTTCGGTAAACCTTCCTGGCATGCTCACTCACCCCATTTTTTAAGAAGTTAAACCTTTAACCGGCGGCGGATCAGGGCGGCCCGCTCCCGGTCGCGTTCCTGTGGCCCCATTTCCCGACCGGCCAAACCTTGGAGGTAGCTCGGCTGAATCCCGACCATCAGCTCGTTGATCACCCGCGGGTCTACCCCCTTCAAAAGGCGCAGGTCCAGCCCCAGGCGGACGTCGGAGAGGAGGCGCAAGGCCTCCTGAGAGCTGATCACCCGCGCATGGCTGAGGATGCCGAAGGAGCGCCCGATCCGGTCTTCCAGTTGCGCCCCGGCCTCCCGCAGGAGCATCTCCCGCGCCGCCCGTTCCTGCTCGATCAACTGCTTGGTCACGGCGACCAGGTTGGCCAGCATCTCTTCCTCGCTTCGCCCCAGAGTCACCTGGTTGGAGATCTGGAAAAGATTGCCGGCTGCTTCTGTGCCCTCGCCGTACATACCCCGCACCGCCAGGCTCACATGGGAAAGGGCCGTAAGCACCCTCCTCGCCTGCTTACTGATGACCAGCCCCGGCAGGTGAAGCATCACCGAAGCACGTAAACCCGTTCCCACATTTGTTGGGCAGGCGGTGAGATAACCCCTCTCTTCGTCAAAGGCAAAATCGAGATGGGCCTCCAGGACATCGTCCAGGGTGGTTGCCAGCCGCCAGCTTTCGTGTAACTGCAGCGCCGGCAAGAGAACCTGTAAACGCAAATGGTCTTCTTCGTTAATCATGATGCTGACCGATTCTTCGGGGTTAAGCACGACCGCCCTTTGGCCGTCTGTGGCCGCGTGTTCGGGGCTGATGAGGTGCTTTTCCACCAGAATCTGTCGCTCCAGCGGCGAGAGTTCCCCCAGCCGGATGACCTCGAGTCTGCCGGCCACCCCCTGAACATCGGCTGCCGCACAGGCCGCGCTAACCCGGTTCACCACTTCCTGCGCCTCGCGTTTGCCCATCAGGGACGGGAAGGGGATGCCGCGCAAGTTGCGTGCCAGTCTGATCCGGCTGGTCAGTACAATGTCGGCGTAGGGCCCCGATCCTTCCATCCACTTGCTGGGAACGCCCACAAAGTTCCGCATCCCGAACCCTTCCTTCTCAACCTTCTTGCTTTGGCCACCTGCTAGCCTTCGGCCGCCTGTCTTTCCAGCTCCCGGATGCGGTCACGTACCTGAGCGGCCTTCTCGAACTGTTCTTGTGCCACCAGCTCTTGCAGCTCACGGCGCAACCTTTCGATGTCCTGCTGCAGCCGCAGCCGGCCGGCGCCCCGTTTGGGCGCCTTGCCTACATGCTGTACCGAGCCATGCAGGCGCCGTAACAGGGGCAACAACGGCTCGGCAAAAGAGACGTAACATTCGTCACAGCCAAGCCGCCCCGTTTCCC
The DNA here is from genome assembly GCA_014360105.1 of Clostridia bacterium. Taxonomy (GTDB): domain Bacteria; phylum Bacillota; class DSM-521; order Neomoorellales; family SLTJ01; genus JACIYD01. Next base: position 3,371 of record JACIYD010000010.1, on the reverse strand, counting down.
GAAACTGCTCGTAAGAAAGACCGCAACGGCGGCACCGCAGCTCCCTTTCCGCCACGAGGCCAGAGCCCACCGGCCAGTTAGGTTCATGGGCCAACAGGCCGGCCAGGAACTTATGCAGCGAAAAATCCGGCTCGGCCCCAAAACCGGGGAAATGCCACCCTTCCTGGTGGGCGCGCGCACATTCCTCGCAAAGGTGATACTCGTTCTTCTGGTTGTTCACGATCTTGGTGATGTGGACGCTTGCCGGTCGCTGCCCGCATTCCTCGCACAACAAGCCGCTCACCCCCACTAAAAGTCTTCCCGGAGGATGGTCAAAAGCATCGCCCTTAGGAGCCTTGCGCGCAGAAAATCCCGGGTCGGCAGTTCCACGCCGAGCACTTCTCTGTCCAGCACCGCCTGCATCAACATCGCCTCGCGCCGCCCCACTATTCCCTCCTCCTCCAGGCGGGCGATAATGCCTTCCGCCGCCTGTTGGGAAAGGGGCTTTTCCGCCAGAAGTGCGGCAAGGTGCTGTACATCTAGTGGTAGGCGAACGATGCGTACGTACCCTCCGCCGCCGCGGCGACTTTCTACCAGGTAACCCTGGGTTAACGTAAAGCGGGTACCCAGAACGTAGTTGATCTGCGAGGGAACACAGGCGAAAAGCAGTGCCAATTCCTGGCGCTGGACTTCCAGTATCCCGCGCGGGCTTTCTGCCAGTCTCTTTTTCAGGTACTCCTCGATCCGGTCTGCTAGCGTACGCATACTCTCACCTTTGACCTTAACTAATCTTTTGACGTGATTTGACCTTTCTCCTTCACTATAAATTCCCGGCGTGGGGAAATGCAACCAGCCTTCCGCTTGCTGAGAAGCCATTTTTCCCTCCCAAGCGCCGCCAAACGTACTGTCCTTGGTTAGAAGCCGCCTTTCTCCTTACTGCTAACCCAGAGGCCTCAAAGTAGGGAAGAGGATGACATCGCGGATGGAAGGAGCATCGGTCAACAGCATCACCAGGCGGTCTACCCCCAGCCCCATACCGCCGGCGGGCGGCATGCCATATTCCAGCGCCTCCAGAAAATCGTGATCGAACATCTGCGCTTCTTCATCCCCGCCTGCCCGCGCCCGTGCCTGCGCGAGAAAGCGCTCTCGCTGGTCCAGGGGATCGTTTAATTCACTGAAGGCATTGACCAACTCCCGGCCAGCAATAAACAATTCAAAGCGATAGACCAGGTCGGGTGCGTCTGTTTTACGTTTTGCCAGGGGCGAGACCTCCACGGGGTAATCTACAAGGAAGGTAGGCTGCTGCAAATGGGGTTCTACCAAAGCCTGTAACAGGGCATCGATGATCTTTCCGGTGGAGGCGCCTTGTTCCAGCGTTATCCCCAGTTCCCGTGCCTTCTGCCAGGCCTCTTCCCGCTCCGGCAGTTGCTCCCAAGGCAGGCCGGCAAAACGACGCAACGCTTCAAGGACACCTAAGCGCGGCCAGGGCGGGCTGAGATCGATTTCCTGCCCGCGATAGCGGATTTGCCGGCACCCGACTACTTCTTCAGCCACACTCACCAGCATTTCCTCGGTGAGCCGCATCATATCCTCATAGTCGGCATAGGCCTGGTAAGCCTCCAGCATGGTGAACTCCGGGTTATGCCGCGTCGAGATGCCTTCATTGCGAAAAACCCGGCCGAGCTCGTATACCCGCTCCAGGCCCCCAACCAGCAGCCGTTTAAGCGGCAGCTCCAGGGCAATACGCAAGTAGAGGTCAAGGTCCAGGGCATGGTGATGCGTCACAAAAGGCCGTGCCGCCGCGCCGGCGGCGACCGGGGCCATGACCGGCGTTTCCACCTCTAGGAAACCCCTGGCATCCAGGAAAGCGCGCAGGGCGCGGATAATCCCGGTACGGCGGTAAAAGGTTTCGCGTACCTGGGAATTCATGATTAGGTCGAGGTACCGCTGGCGGTAACGCAGTTCCACGTCGCGCAGGCCGTGCCACTTCTCCGGCAGGGGCCGCAACGACTTGCATAAGAGCTCCACCGTCGCCGCTTCTACCGTAATTTCGCCCTGTCGTGTGCGGAAAACGGTACCCTCAACCCCCACAATGTCGCCGATGTCCAGCAGTTTAAAGAGGTCGTAGCTTTCCTCGCCTACCCGGTCGTAACGGACGTAGAGCTGAATCTGCCCCGACCGGTCTTGCAGATCGGCAAAGGTGGCCTTGCCGTGCGTGCGCTTGGCCAGCAAACGGCCTGCCACCCGTACCGTTTTCCCGGCAAAAGCGTCGAACTCCTCGCGGATCTCCTTTGCCAGCGCCGTCTGTTCAAAACGATGGCCGTAGGGGTCGACTCCCTTGGCCTTTAAGCTCGCCAGCTTCTGCCGACGCATCCGGAGCAACTCGTTCAATGCTGCCTCGTCGTTGGCCAATGACTCTTGCTCCAACCGGCCTGCCACCTCCGTCTGCTGGCGCGCGCCCGGCGGCGGGCAGAGCGCGGCTCCTGGTAGCCATTTGCGGTCTAGCCACGGATCGCGAGAATCTCGTACCGCTGGATGCCCGCCGGTGCGTTTACTTCAACGATGCTCCCCGCCTTCTGACCTAGAAGCGCCCGGCCTACCGGGGAAAGGTTAGAGATGCGGTGATGGTTGGGGTCGGCCTCCATGGAACCGACGATTTCGTACTCGCTCTCTTCTCCGGTAACGAGATCACGGAGGCGCACCCACGAACCGAGAGTGACCACTTCGGTCGAAACCTCGCTTTGATCTAGCAATTTGGCCTGGCGCAGCTTTTTCTCCAAGGTAATAATTCGCCCCTCAATGAAGGCCTGCTCGTTTTTTGCCTCTTCGTACTCCGAATTTTCACTGATGTCGCCGAACTCAATTGCTTGCCTGATGCGTTCCGCCACCTGCTGCCGACGCACGGTGCGTAAGTACTCCAGTTCTTCTTCCAGTCTCTTTAGGCCCTGGATGGTCAGGATGATCTCCTGCTCCGCCATCTGACTCCTCCGCTCCCCTTTGTCGCCGCGCGGGCTTGTGCTGTATTATAAAGGGAGCCATCTACCCTGTCAAGGGTTGGCCTTCATGCCTTCATTTCCCGACGCCGCTCGCCTCTGCTGGGGGCAGACGGCAGGCACCCGGCCGACCTTTCCGCCCCCGCTATCTGGCGGAAATGGCTGCCTGACGCCGGATCTTAGCCCTTTCACGAATCGCTTCAATGGTCTCCGGGGTAACCGGCCGCTCAAAGCTACGAAATCCGGCCAGCTCAAACCCGTGGCGCTTGGCCAGCCGCTCGATTTCTTCCACCTGTTCCAGGGTGATTTCCCGCCCCAAGGTGAAGCTTTCCCAGCGGCGTTCCAGTGCCAGGATCATCGTTTCTGCCATGCAGGCCAGGGCCAAACCCGGCGGAAAAC
>JACIYD010000001.1 GCA_014360105.1 Clostridia bacterium | reverse complement strand
CCGGAGCACTCTTGCGTAAGCTCGAGGTGGTCCTATGGCAAAACCCGTGGTAGCGATCGTGGGACGGCCGAACGTCGGTAAGTCGACCCTCTTTAACCGGCTGATCGGTCAGCGCGTGGCCATTGTTGAGGACAGACCGGGCATCACGCGCGACCGTCTACAACAGGAAGTGGAGTGGCGGGGCCGCCGGTTTCTTCTCGTCGATACCGGCGGCTTGACCTATGACGGGGATCACCTGGGAGAACAGGTACGGCGGCAGGCACGGGAAGCCATGCGGCAGGCCGATCTTTTGCTCTTCCTGGTAGACGGACGCCAGGGGGTTACGGCCGAAGATGAAGAAGTGGCAGATCTTTTGCGCCGTAGCCGGCGACCGGTCCTGCTGGTCGCCAACAAACTTGACCACCCGGAGGCGGAAGCGGCGGCCACGGAATTCTTTCGTCTGGGGCTGGGAGAACCGCTGCCCGTTTCTGCCCTGCACGGCCGCGGGACGGGCGACCTTCTGGATCGCGTACTGACGATGCTGACGCACCCCACGGCGCCGCCCGAGGAAGAGCGCATTCGGGTGGCGGTGGTGGGCCGGCCGAACGTGGGCAAGTCGTCTCTGGTAAACCGGCTTCTGGGCAAGGAAAGGGTGATTGTCAGCGAGATTCCCGGTACCACGCGGGACGCGATTGATGTGGAGCTGAGCTACGGCGGCCGGCATTTTGTCCTGGTAGATACGGCGGGTATCCGGCGTCAGTCGCGGCTGGCAAGCGGCACCGAGTTCTATAGCGTACGGCGGGCACTTGCGGCAATGCTTAAGGCACAGGTAGTGCTGCTGGTTCTTGAGGCTCCCGCGGGGGTGACCGCTCAGGACAAGCGGCTGGCCGCCCGGGTGGCAGCCGCCAGCAAGGCCATGGTAATCGTGGTGAATAAGTGGGATTTGCTCGCGCCGGATGAACGGAAGCATCTGGCTGCTTCTCTCGTGCGGGAGCTGGCGTATGTTAGCTGGGCGCCTCACGTTTTTGTTTCCGCCCTTACCGGGCGGCGCGTGCTCGAGGTGCTGAACCTGGCCGGCGAGGCCTTTGCCGCCGCCGGCCGGCGTATTGCCACGGCCGAACTAAACCGCCTTTTTGTTGCTGCTACCACTCTCACTCCGCCGCCGCAGCGCGGCCGCAAGCCGGCGAAGTTTTATTACGCGGCACAGGTAGGCGTCTATCCCCCGACGTTTGTCCTCTTTGTCAGCCAGGTGGAGGCGTGGTCGGCGGCTTACCTGCGCTACCTCGAAAACCGGCTGCGCGAGGCTTACGACTTTCAGGGTACACCGGTACGGTTCCTGCTGCGGGAGAAAAGCGGCAGGCAGGAGAAAGGAGGAGGAGCTTGACCTTCTACTGGGTCCTGGTCTTGCTGGGCTGTTATCTTGTGGGTTCGATTCCCGTGGGTTACCTCGCAGGAAAGGCCAGAGGGGTAGATGTGCGCCGCCATGGCAGCGGTAACATCGGCATGACCAACGTGGCCCGCGTCCTCGGTACCTTGCCGGGCCTCTTGGTGCTGGCCGGCGATGTGCTGAAGGGCGTGGGTGCGGTATGGCTGGCACGATCCTTCGGCGGCACACCGCTCGCCCTTCTGGGAGGACTGGCCGTTATTGCCGGCCACAACTGGTCGGTCTTTCTCGGCGGCCGGGGGGGCCGGGGAGTGGCGACGAGCGCGGGTGTGCTTCTTGCTCTTTCTCCTTGGGTGGCGCTGTCTAGCGTCGCCGTCTGGGTGGTAGGCGTGCTAACCACGCGCTATGTTTCCGTAGGCTCCATCCTGGCGGGCATTTCGGCTCCTCTGTTCATGCTCCTTTATCGTCAGCCGGCAGCCTATTTTTTCTTTGCCCTTGCGATCGCGGCCCTCGTTGTCTATCAGCACCGTCCCAATATCAGGCGCCTGCGCCAAGGAGTAGAGTTTAAGATCGGGCAACGCCGCGAAACTTGAATACTGACGGCGTTGGAGAAAGCCGAAAAGCCCAATAGGGGATGCGGAGGAGGCTTCGGGGGGAGAAGATGGGCGAGAAGGTTGCCGTCCTGGGCGCCGGTAGCTGGGGTACGACGCTGGCCATTCTCCTGGCAGAGAAGGGGAAGAAGGTGAGCCTCTGGGCGCGCCGGAAGGAACTGGCCGAGGAATTGAACTGGCGGCGGGAAAACCCGACCTACCTGCCCGGCGTGATTATTCCCTACGAGGTGGCGCTTACCGCCAGTCTTGAGCAGGCGCTGCATGGGGCAACAACCGTCGTCTTGAGCGTGCCCTCGCACGCCGTGCGCGAGGTAGTACGGGCGGCACGACCGTGGCTTGACCCGCAAGCGCCGGTGGTCAATACGGCAAAGGGCCTGGAGGTGGAGACGTGCTTACGCCTTTCCCAGGTGGTAGCGGCCGAGTTGGGCGAAGTAAGCTTAAAGCGTTTTGCCGTAGTCTCCGGGCCCAGCCACGCGGAGGAGGTAAGCCGCCGCCTTCCCACAACCGTGGTGGCGGCCTCCTTGGACGTAGCGCTGGCACGGGCCGTCCAGGATCTCTTCGCGACCCCTTACCTGCGGGTTTATACCAACCCCGACCTGACCGGCGTAGAACTGGCCGGTGCTCTGAAAAACATTATTGCTTTGGCCTCCGGCATGGCCGACGGCCTTGGCTTCGGTGACAACACGCGCGCCGCGCTCATCACCCGGGGCCTGGCCGAAATCGCGCGCCTGGGAGTGCGGATGGGGGCCAACCCCCTGACTTTCGCCGGTCTGGCCGGCCTGGGTGACCTGGTCGTCACCTGTACCAGCCCGCATAGCCGTAACCGCCAGGCAGGCTTGCTCCTCGGCCGAGGCCATCCTCTGGATCAGGTACTGGTTCAGGTGGGCATGGTCGTGGAAGGCGTGCGGACGACCAAGGCGGCCTGTCACCTGGCCGCCCGCTACGGGGTGGAAATGCCGATCACCAGAGAAGTATATCGGGTGCTTTTTGAAGGGCGGCCGCCGCAGGAGGGAGTGGCACGCCTGATGTGCCGTACCATGACCCGTGAAGTGGAGGAAACTCCCCCCTTTTTCCCGCCAAGCGGGTAATATTCGTCCGGCCTGGTCATATAAATATAGTGTCTTTTGCATACCAAATCCAGGAATAGAGCGGGAGGACCGGCGAGGTTAGGCGACAGGGGGGGAGCAAACGATGGAGCAGCGGGATATTTTCCGCGATATTGCCGAGCGCACGGGGGGCGATATTTATCTAGGCGTAGTTGGTCCGGTGCGCACGGGGAAGTCAACCTTCATCAAACGTTTTATGGAGCTCTTGGTTTTACCCAATATCAAGAACCCCAACGAGCGCGACCGTACAAAGGACGAATTGCCCCAGAGCGGCGCCGGGCGGACGATTATGACCACCGAGCCCAAGTTTATCCCCAAGGAGGCGGTGGAAATCACCGTCCGCGAGGGGGTGCAGATGCGTGTGCGCATCGTCGACTGTGTCGGCTACACAGTTGAAGGGGCACTGGGTTACGAGGTCGAGGGCGCGCCACGCATGGTACGTACGCCCTGGTTCGAGGAGGAGATCCCCTTTCAGGAGGCGGCAGAGGTCGGCACGCGTAAGGTGATTGCCGATCATTCGACCATCGGCCTGGTGGTAACGACCGACGGCAGTATCACCGAAATCCCCCGGGAGAGCTACTTAGGTGCCGAGGAGCGGGTTGTCTGGGAACTGAAGGAGTTGCAGAAACCTTTCCTGGTGCTGCTTAATTCGGCCCATCCCTATGCGAGCGAAACGACCGCTTTGGCCCAGGAGCTGGAAGCGCAGTACGGCGTACCGGTAATTCCCATTGACTGCATCAACATGGGTGAAGGGGAAATCCTGCATCTCTTGGAGCAAGTACTTTATGAATTCCCGGTGACCGAGGTCAACGTGAGCCTGCCTCCCTGGGTACAAGAATTGGACCCCACTCACTGGCTGCGCCAGCAATTGGAAGAGGCGGTCAGCCGCGAAGTGGAGAAAGTGAAGCGGTTACGGGATGTCGACATGCTGGTTGAGAACTTGGGTAACCAGGAAAGGGTAGAGCGGGCGGTCCTGAAACAGATGGACCTGGGTACCGGCGTCGCGACGGTGGAGGTGAGCCTGGAGGAAGGGCTTTTCCACCGGATACTGGAGGAAGTTACCGGTTTGACCATTCGTGGTGAACACGAACTGCTGCGGTTGATGCGCGAGCTCGCCGTGGCCAAGCGCGAATACGACAAGGTGGCCAGTGGTCTCCAGGAAGTGCGCAATGCCGGTTACGGCGTGGTCACTCCCGGGGTAGAAGAGATGGAACTGGCTCAGCCGGAACTGATCCGGCAAGGCGGGCGTTTCGGCGTACGCCTGAAAGCTTCTGCCCCCTCTTACCACTTTATCCGGGCGGATATCACTACCGAGATTACGCCGCTGATCGGTACGGAGCGGCAGTGCGAAGAGCTTGTGCGGTATCTCATGGACGAATTCCAGGATGACCCCCGGAAGATCTGGGAAACCAATATTTTCGGCAAGCCTTTGAGTCAGTTGGTCCGGGAAGGCATCCAAAGCAAGCTTTACCGGATGCCGGAAAACGCCCAGGTGAAGCTTCAGGAAACCTTGGAACGCATTGTCAACGAAGGCAGCGGCGGGTTAATCTGCATCATCATCTAGGTCCAAGAGGGGCGCCCCTGCGGCTCCAGCCATTGGCCCTGGTGCGCTGGGGCCTTAATATTTGCCGGCTGCCGGGCCGGGCCGGAAGGAGGGTTTTGCGCTTTTGGCCATCCGCGGCCTTCGGCCGGACCTTGCGCCCTCGCCCTCGCGCAAAGCCTCGCTCGCTGCGATGTTAAAAGTCTTGCGCCGTGAGCCAAAGACCGCCCGAAAAGTGGAGATGCGCCAGCCCGGGAAAAGGATTGACAGCCGGAAGCGGATTGGTGTATAGTAAACCAAGCACTGGCACAATTGCATAAAGAGGCCACTCTTATCGAGAGAGGTGGAGGGACGGGCCCGATGAAACCCGGCAACCCCCGCGCCCGGGCCAATGGTCCGGCGCGTGGAAGGTGCCAATTCCCGCAGGAGTAATCCTGGGAGATAAGAGGAGGTTGGTCGGATAAAAACCTCTTCTTATCAGGCGAAGAGGTTTTTTGTTGCTTTTCTTACCCGTTTCCGTTCTGGAATTTTGGGGTATATGAGACGAGGAGGGGTGAAAATGGGGGAGAAAACGTACCGCCTGGCCACCCTTGCTGTCCACGCCGGACAGCAACCAGATCCGGCTACCGGCGCGCGGGCGGTGCCCATTTATCAGACGAGTTCTTATGTCTTTCGTGATACAGAGCACGCCGCCCGCCTTTTCGCCCTGGAGGAAGAGGGCAACATTTACACCCGCATGATGAACCCCACGACTGCGGTCTTCGAAGCGCGCATGGCGGCTCTGGAGGGCGGCGTGGGGGCGCTGGCGACCGCTTCGGGCCAGGCGGCCATTACCTTGGCAATCTGCAATCTGGCGCAGGCGGGGCAAGAAATCGTCTCCTCGGCCAGCCTGTACGGCGGAACTTACAACTTGTTCGCAGTTACCTTGCCCAAGCTGGGAATCAAGGTGCGTTTCGTCGCGTCCGGCGACCCGCAGCGTTTTGCCGCCGCGATCACGCCCCATACCCGTGCTCTCTATGTGGAAACCATCGGCAACCCCAAGCTTGATGTCCCGGACCTGGCGGCCATCGCCGATGTGGCGCACGCGGCCGGCGTCCCCTTGATTGTGGACAATACCTTTGCCACGCCGTATCTTTGCCGCCCTTTGGAGCACGGGGCGGACATTGTGGTACACTCGGCCACGAAGTTCATCGGCGGCCACGGCACCTCCCTTGGCGGGATTATCGTTGACGGTGGGCGCTTTGACTGGGACAACGGCCGCTTTCCCGAACTGACCGAGCCGGATCCGAGTTACCACGGCCTGTGTTACCGGGCTGCTTTTGGCAACCAGGCCTACATCGCCAAAGCGCGGGCGCAGTTGCTCCGCGACCTGGGCCCTTGTCTCAGCCCCTTTAATGCTTTTCTCTTTCTCCAGGGCCTGGAAACCCTCCACCTCCGGATGCCGCGCCACAGCGAGAACGCCTTGGCCGTCGCCCACTTTTTGCGCGGGCACCCGGCGGTAAGTTGGGTCTCCTACCCGGGGCTGCCCGAACACCCCAGCCACCTTGTGGCCAAACGCTACCTCCAAGGGGGCTATGGGGCGATCGTCACCTTTGGCATCAAAGGAGGACTGGAGGCCGGGAAGCGGTTTATCGAATCCCTCGAACTTTTCTCGCTCCTGGCCAATGTCGGCGATGCCAAGTCGCTGGTAATTCACCCGGCCAGTACCACGCACCAGCAGTTAAGTCCGGCAGAGCGCCTGGCGAGCGGCGTAAGCGAAGATCTCGTACGGCTTTCTGTCGGACTTGAGGACGCAGAAGATCTCATTGCGGATTTGGACCAGGCCTTAAAACGAGCCGTAGGGCGGTAGAAAAATGCAAGCACAGGAAAGCCTTGGCCAGCAACAGACACACTATCTTCAGGTAGTTTCCCCACCGGACGTCTTTGTTCTCGAGAGCGGCGCTACCCTGAGCCCTGTTACGGTGGCATACGAGGCCTACGGCGAGCCCAACGCCGGCCGGGATAACGCGGTGTTGATCCTGCATGCGCTGACGGGCAGTGCGCATGCGGCGGGCCGGTCCGGCCCCGAAGACCGTCAGCCGGGTTGGTGGGATCCTTTAATCGGGCCGGGCCGGGCTTTTGACACGAACCGTTATTGGGTGATCTGCAGTAACATCCTGGGAAGCTGTTACGGGACAACCGGTCCGGCCTCAATCAACCCGGCGACCGGCAGGCCTTACGCCATGACCTTCCCGGTGGTCACCGTACGCGATATGGTCCGCCTGCAACGCCTTTTCCTTGAGCAACTCGGAGTGCAGCGCCTTCTCTGCGTGGCCGGTGGGTCCTTAGGCGGCATGCAGGCCCTGGAGTGGCTGGTCAATTTTTCCGACTGGCTGGATGCGGCCCTGGTGATCGCTTGCCCGGCGCAGCTTTCCGCCCAGGGTATTGCGTTCAACCTGGTGCAGCGGCTGGCAATTATGCAGGACCCGGCTTGGCAGGGCGGCGATTACTATCCGGGCCCGGGCCCGGAGCGGGGGTTGGCGCTGGCCCGGATGATCGGCACCATTACCTACAAGAGCGATGAATCGTGGCGTTTCAAGTTTGGCCGGGCTTTCGGTGAGGCCGACCCGGACGGCTATTACCGCTTTGGCTCCCGCTTCGAAGTGGAGAACTACCTCCACTACCAGGGCCGCAAATTGGTCCAACGCTTTGACGCCAATTCCTACCTTTACTTGACCAAGGCAATGGACTTGCACGATATCGGGCGCGGCTACGGCTCCTGGCAGGAAGCCCTAAGCGGGGTAGAAAGCAAGGTGCTGGTGATGGGCATCAGTTCGGATATCCTTTACCCGCCGTATCAGCAAAAGGAGATCGTGCATGCCCTGCGGCGCCAGGGAAAGGAAGCGCGCTACGCAGAGCTGAAGTCGCCCTTTGGTCACGATGCCTTTCTTATCGAGTTCGGCAAAATGACGCCGATTATCCGCAGTTTCCTTGATGAGGTGGAGCGGAGCCGGCGCTAACCTTTATGCCGAGCACTAAAAGTACTGGTGAAAATGTGAGGTTTCCGTAATTAAAAAAATTAGATGGAGTAGAAGGAATTTTATAATTGGCGGCGAACATATTACTTGCAATATATTGAAACGATGTTTCATAGCATGAAACCAAGGCGGCGGCAGTTGTTTCGAGCCATGATACACCGGTTCAAACTCAGCGAAAGGAGTTCTTCAGTGACGCAGGAGCGCGAAGAAAACAAGACCGGTGTCCGCGCGGTAGAACGGGCGGCAGACGTTTTGCTTGCCGTTGGGGATAAGGAACTGGGGTTGGCAGAGATCAGCCGGGAGACGGGCTTGAGCAAGGCTACCACCTACCGGATCCTCCACTCCCTTGAGCGGAAGGGCTTCATCATGCAGGATCGTGTCTCCGGCCGCTACTCGCTTGGTTCGGCCCTCCTGAGCCTCGTGTCGGGTGCGCTGTATCGCCACGGGGACCTGGTACAGGTTGTCTATCCCGCGATGCAGCGGCTGTGGCGGCTGACCAAGGAGACCATTACCCTTTACGTACGCCAGGGCTCCAGCCGCATTTGCGTTGCCGAGATTCCCAGTCCCCAGCCTCTGAAATATACCGTTGGGGTCGGGGTAACGGTACCGCTGCATGCCGGCGCCCCCGGCAAGTTGTTGCTGGCTTACCTACCGGACGAGGAAAGAGAACGCATCCTGGATGGAATTGAGCTGGAGGCGCTTACCCGGCGGACGATTACCGCGCGCCAGGAGCTCGAAGCAGAACTAGTGGCCATTCGCGCCCAGGGTTGGGCCGCGAGCTTCGGCGAGCGGATCGAGGGGGTCTCGTGCCTTTCCGTCCCGGTGCGGGACGCGCACGGTGAAGTGGTTGCCTGCCTGAGCATCCTCGGTCCTTATATGCGTCTCGGGGAGCAACTGCTGATGAGCTACCTGGGGACGCTGCAGGAGGAAGCGGATCGTATTAGTACCCACTTGGGCGTGGTCATCCCGCGGCGCAAGGCAGGGCCGACGGGGAATCCAACGTAGGGGGCGGGAAGCGGGCATCCTTGCACTTGTGCGAACAAGTACCCGGGCGGTCTTTGGCACCCGGCGCAAGAATTTCAGCATCGCGGCGAGCCGGGCTTTTCACGAGGGCGCAGGCCGGCCGGAGGCTAATGAATGGCCCAAGCTGGTCGTGCCGCCATGGAGGGCGCGCACGAGCCGCGGGCCCACCTCAAGCCCAGTGCAGTCCTCAGTTCGGCCCGCGAGGTTCACACCAGCGAGAAAGCCAAAGACCGGAAGAAGCAAACTGTGGGTAAGTAAGTGCCTTGGCCTTTGTTGGCGAAGAGGGAGGTGGGGAAGAGCGGGAAAGGGATGGATTGACCGCCATGGCTTTTCGGGGGCAAGAGTAACGAGGGAGGAGGCGCGGAAAAGGCATGTGGCGCAAAAAGGGCTGGTTAACGTTTGGTCTGGTGATGCTGGTTATTCTAGGGTTGATGCTTCTTTCCGCCTGCGGCGGCAAGCAGGAGGGCCAACCGGGGCAGGCTGCCGGCGGCGCGAAGCAGCGCATTTCCATCGGGACCGGCGGCACCGGCGGTACTTACTATCCGTATGGTGGCGCAGTTGCGAACATCATCAACAAATACGTCCCGAATGTTGAAGCCACCGCCGAGGTTACCGGGGCTTCAGTGGAGAACTTGCGGCTGGTGGCCAGCGGCGAGGCCCAGCTAGGCCTGTGCATGGATGACGCGGTCTTCCACGCCATCAAGGGAATCGCGGAATTCGACAAGCCGCTGGAAGTGCGCACCCTTTTTGAAATGTACCCGCATTTCTTCCATGTGGTTACCCTTCAGGAGTATCCCATTAAGACCATGAACGACCTCAAAGGGAAGAAAGTGTCCGTTGGGGCGCCGGGCAGCGGTACCGAGGTAATGGCGCGCCAGGTCCTGGAGGCCCTCGGCATTACCTATAACGACTTTAACGTCTTCCGCCTCTCCTTCAGTGAGAACACCGAGGCGCTCCGCGACAAAGTGATCGATGTGGGCATCTGGTCGGTCGGTCCGCCCACTTCTTCGGTGATGGACCTGGCGACCACCCACAAGATCCGGCTGATTGGCTTCACCGACGAAGAATTGGCCAAGGTCCAGGAAAAGCACCCGTATTATGCCAGCATGGAGCTGCCCGCGGGCACCTACCAGGGCGTGGATTATGCGGTCAAGGCGCCTTCGGTCTGGAATACGGTGGTGGTCAGCAAGAATATGGCGGAAGACCTGGCCTACCAGATCATCAAGGCCGTTTATGAACACGTAGACGAGATCATTCAAGTTTACCCGGGTGCCAAGTACACCACGCCTGACGCCACCTTGCAGAACGCAGTCGCGCCGCTGCACCCCGGTGTGGTGAAGTATATGAAAGAGATCAATAAGCAGGTTCCGGCCGAACTCCTGCCGCCGGAGATGAAGTAGGCAAGCAAAACGAGGTTGGCTACCACGCCTGGCCAAAGCTCCGGCCAGGGGGTGTGTCGCCTTAAAGGGCTCCGGGAGCAAAGGGTGGAGATTTGGAGCGCGACCCGTTGCTCTAGGACGGTGGAGAGATACGGAAAGGGTCCTGGCAGGTCCCGGAGCCCCTTGCCTTTTGCGCGGGGTTAATCCACACCCGCAAGGGTGCCAACGGGGTATACAAGCGAGGCATGGGCAGTCTTCTTCGGTTTCGCCGGTTCCTGTTCCTTTTGGCCTTTCTGGCTCTTTGCCTCGGCACGCCGGTTTCCTGGCTTACGGTCGTACAGGCGGATAACCGCGCGGTCGTCTGGGCGCGACCGGTACGACAGGGCGAAGTCTTTTACCTGCGTTATACGCATTCCGTCACCCGGCGGCAGGTAGAAGATACATACAAGCTGGATGAGGGCAACGTGGTCTTGACGGCAACGCGGTTCGAAGCGGTGGGGGCGGGTCTTGGTTATATGGGAGAGGGGACGATTCGGGCGGAAAAGGGTTGGACGGTGATCGAGGGGATGAACCGGCGCCTAAAGTTTTTGCCGCTACGGGTGGGGGCGGTAGCCGACCACCGGCTGGTCTACCGCGGCAAGGAATACCACCTTTGGTATTACGCACCAGCTTATTCCCTGGTGCACATCGGCACGTCTAGGGGGACGGTTGTCCACTGGCTCTGGTGGAAGTACGCGAACAAACGCCAAAAAGGTTGAATTCGCTAAAGGCTAGCGGTGAGATTGCTCATTCCCCGCGGAGGTGAGGAAGGGATGGCCATACCTGCAGCAGAGGGCAAGAAGAGATTGCTGTCGGTGCAAACGGTGGTCCTCGCCGTAGCCATTGTCTTAACGGCCTTTCAGCTTTACACGGCCGGCGTCTCCATGCTTACGGCCTGGATTCAGCGCGATATCCACATCACTTTGATTATGGTGCTGGTTTTCCTGAGCTACCCGTTCAGCCGGAAAGCGAAAGGACTGGCCTGGAGCATGCTCGACTGGCTCCTCGCGGTCCTTGCCGTTGCTGCCGGCGCCTACATTATCTTTAACTATCAGCAAATCGTGCTCCGCCTTGGCAGCCCCACCACAGCGGATGTGGTTTTCGGCGTGATCATGATCTTGCTCGTGCTGGAGGCCACGCGCCGCGGCACGGGTCCGGCGCTGACCATTATTGCCGCGATCTTTTTACTGTATAACTTTTTTGGCCCCTGGCTACCCGGGCTTCTGGGGCATAAGGGCTACTCGCTGGCGCGCGTGGTTTCGCAAATGTACCTTACAACCGAGGGCATCTTCGGCCTGCCCTTGGGCGTTTCCGCCAGTTACATCTTCCTTTTCGTCTTCTTAACGACCATGCTGGAAAAATCAGGGATGGGGAAGTTCCTCATTGACCTGGCCATGGCTTTGATGGGTCGCTATACCGGCGGGCCGGCAAAGACGGCCGTCCTGGCCAGCGGGCTCATGGGCACTATCTCCGGCAGCGCGGTGGCCAACGTGGCAGGTACCGGCACTTTTACCATCCCCCTGATGAAGGCAAACGGCTACAAACCGCATTTTGCCGGCGCGGTCGAGGCCTGCGCTTCCTCCGGCGGGCAGTTGATGCCGCCCGTGATGGGCGCCGCAGCCTTCATTATTGCCGAATTCCTCGGCATCCCGTATCTCAAAGTCTGCCTGGCGGCAGCCATTCCAGCCGTTCTCTATTACCTGGGCATTATGATGGGCGTGCACTTTGAGGCCTGCCGCCTGGGGTTGCGAGGCTTGCCCCGGGAAAGGTTGCCCCAGGTAAAGGCGGTGCTCAAAGAAGGCGGGCAGCTTCTCATCCCGCTGGCGGTGCTCGTTTATTTCCTCACGCTCCAATATACGCCCACGCGGTCGGCTTTTTACGCCATCATCGCTCTGGTAATCGTTTCCTTCTTCAAGCGTAGCACCTGGCTCACCTGGCCGCGACTGAAGGAAGGTATACTGGACGCGGCGCGGAATACCATTACCGTGGCTCTGGCCTGCGCCGCGGCAGGGTTGGTCATCGGGAGTTTCAACGTTACCGGGCTGGGAATGAAACTCTCCGCCTTCATTGTGGAGGTCTCCGGGGGGCACCTCCTTCTCGCCTTGGTGCTTACGTCCGTTGTTTCCATCCTGATGGGCATGGGCATGCCGACTACGGCCTCCTACATCGTCGTCGGGACGATGGCGGCGCCTGCTCTCGTAAAAATGGGCTTGCTCCCGCTTGCCGCGCACCTCTTCGTCTTTTACTTCGCCATTATCTCGGCCATCACGCCGCCCGTGGCGCTGGCCGCCTACGCTGCGGCCGGCATTGCCAAGGACGAGCCGATGCGCATCGGCTTTACCGCCTGCCGCCTGGCCATGGGCGCGTTTATCGTTCCCTTCATGTATGCCTACTCGCCGACGCTAATTGCCGTCGGTTCGATACCGCATATCCTCTGGAACAGCTTCACTGCCGGCGTCGGGGTTACTAGCTTGGCCGCCGCCATGATTGGCTACATCCGTAAACCGGCATCGGTGGTCGAGCGCCTTCTTTTTCTCGTCGGCGCGCTTTTGCTGATCCATCCCGGCATGATTACCGATACCACGGGCTTCATTCTTATTGCCATCGCCCTGACCGTGCAGTTCGGCAAGGGCAGAAAGGTGCCGGTTGGGGCGCCCGGGCGCCGGTCGGTGGAAGCGGGGGCCTAGGAGCAAGAAGCGGGGAAGGTTACTACCGAAGCTAGTGGAGGTATCAGAGCATGCAACATAACCAGCGTCGGGCCACCAACAAACAAATGACCCTCGCCGAGGCGGTTAGCCGCTTTGTCTTTGACGGCGCCACCCTCACCTTCGGCGGCTTCATCGGCCGCGACTGTGTCGCCGTGGTGCACGAGATCGTGCGCCAGGGCAAAAAGGACCTCACCGTCATCGACGACAGCAAAACCGACATCACCGACATCCTGGTGGGCGCAGGCTTACTTAAAAAATGGGAAGGCGCCTATTTCGGCTACGGCGCCCTCGGCCTTGCCCCCAATTTCAGACGCAGCATCGAACAAGGCATCCCTTACCGGGTGGAAGTGGAGGACTGGACCAACGCGGCCATCAGCATGCGCTTTTTGGCCGCCGCCCTGAACTTGCCCTTCATGCCCACCCGCTCCATGCTGGGCTCGGACATCCTAAAATACAACCAGAAGGTCAAAGTGATCCAAGACCCCTTCGAGGGCCAGCCCCTGGCCCTCGTCCCCGCAGCAAGACCCGACGTCGCCTTCATCCACGTGCAAAGGGCGGATATTACCGGCAACGGCCAGATCTGGGGCTTCACGGGAAGCGACGAAAACAAAGTGCGCGCCGCCAAAAGGGTGGTGCTCACCTGCGAAGAAATCGTGCCTCCTGAGGAAATCAAACGCCAGGCCAACCTAACCGCCATCCCGTTTTACTGCGTGGACGCCGTCGTGCACGTCCCCTTCGGCTGCCACCCCCAGTCCTGCTACGGCTACTACGCCTATGACGTACTCTTCTGCGGCCAATACCACGAGATGGCCAAAACGAGAGAAGGCTTTTTAGCCTGGCTTGACACCTACGTTTACGGCTGCCGCGACCACCAGGAATACTGCGCCAAAGTAGGCTGGGACAGGCTTTTCGCCCTGCAGCACCTCGAGCGCCAGTTTAACCGCCTGCCGGCCTAAAAGGTCTTAAAACGGGCCGGGCGTCCCTGGTTGCCTAGCTCCTCCCTGGGCGTCCGGCCCGCTTTTGTAAAAGATCGAGGAGGAAGAGACGATGGAAAAAGAACTGCCCTACGTCCCGGGCCAAATGATGGCCCTGATGACCGCCAAAGAACTAAAAGACGGCGAAATCGTCTTCGTCGGGATCGGCCTCACCCTCATGGCCGGCATCGTGGCCCAGATGCTTCATGCCCCCAACCTCACCATCGTCTACGAGTCCGGCTGTATCGGCCCCAGAAAATGGCGCGTTGACTTTAACGTCGGCGACTCCAGCGCCGCCGACGGCGCCACCGCCCTTACCAGCGAATGGCGCGTGTTCGGCGACCTCCAGGCCGCCTTTTACGACGTGGGCGTTTTGGGCGCGGCCCAGGTGGACAAATACGGCAACATCAACAGCACCGCCATCTTCGGCGAAGGGGACTATTACCATCCCCAGGTGCGCCTCCCCGGAAGTGGCGGCGGCAACGACATCGGCTCCTCCGTGGGCCGCACCGTCATCATGATGAAAATGCAAAAGAAGCGCTTTCTCCCCCGGGTGGACTACATCACCACCCCGGGGTACCTGGACGGCACCCCCCAGGCCAGGCAAAAAGCGGGCCTGGTGGGCGGCGGCCCGGTGGCGGTGGTCACCGACAAGGCTGTTTTTCGCTTTGATCCCCAAACCCACGAGATGTACCTCGACACCCTCTACCCCGGTATTACCGTGGACGAGATCAAAAGCTACGTCAACTGGGACCTGAAAACGGCCCCGCAAATCAAAACCGCCCCCCTGCCCACCAAAGAAGAATTGGCCGCCCTCAAAAGGGCCGACCCGGGAAACCTCGTCCTGGGCCGGGAGGAGGCCCGCCGCCAGATCCGCGACATCCACCAGTATGTGGCGATGACGCTGGCGGGGCGGTATCACGGGCTATAAAGAAGCAATGCTTGCCGCAAAGGCTTAAAGCAAAGGCCCGCCCGCTTAACGCCTCAATTCTTCAATCTTGAATCTCAACACATGGCCCGCGCGCCGGTTTGGCGGCGGGCCTTGCCGCTTTTATGCCCAAAAGGCGGGGATTCTCTCGCCCGAAATGCCAGTTTCTCGGGCCTGAGGCGGGGTTTGCTTCCGCGGCTGCAACCCGGTCTTTGACATCCAGGATTCACCATATAGTGGGCCATTTCGCCTTGGCGACCGGCTGCATATAGTAACTCGGGTAGGCGGAAGGGGAAGGCGAGAAAAGCTTTTGGAGGAGCAAACCCAGGCCTAAGCCCAAGCAACTGAAATTTAGCGAAGAAGGCAAGAACACTGGGATTTCAAGGAGGATGAGGAATGTTGCCACCCCGGGTTGTGGAGACGGACGTACTGATCATCGGCGGCGGCACGGCGGGCTGCCTGGCGGCCGTTGAGGCCAAGGAAGTCAGGCCGGATTTGCGCGTCACGATAATGGAAAAGGCGAACGTGGAAAGAAGCGGCTGTTTGGCCGCGGGCATGAACGCGATCAACGCCTACCTAAATCCGGGAGAAACGCCGGAGAGCTTTGTACGCTACGTACGCGCCGATGCCATGGGGCTCGTCCGCGAGGATCTGGTGCTTTCGCTGGCCAAAGAGCTGAATCGCGTTGTCAAAAAGGTGGAAACTTGGGGTCTTCCCATCCCGAAAGACGACAAGGGCAGCTACCTTGCCCGGGGACGGTGGAACATCAGGATTTACGGCGAATCCCTCAAGCCCATCCTGGCACGGGCGGTTTACAAGGCGGGCGTTGCCGTGCTCAACCGCGTCGCCGCCACCGGGCTGCTGCGGCGCGGCGGGCGGGTGGTAGGCGCAATTGGTCTGGGGGTGCGTGACGGGCGTCTTTACCTGGTAAAGGCAAAAGCCACCATCGTGGCCACAGGAGGCGCCGCGGGCATCTACAAACCGAATAACGACGGCAGCGCCCACCACGTGATGTGGTACTGCCCCTTCAATACGGGTGCCGGTTACGCCATGGGTATCAGGGCCGGCGCAGAGATGACTACCTTCGAGATGCGCTTTGTGGCCCTCCGCACCAAGGATGTCATCGCCCCCACCGGGACCCTGGCCCTTGGTTTTGGCGCGCGCCAGATCAATGCTAGGGGGGAGCCGTTCCTCCAGACCCGGTTTGCCTCCTGGGGAGGCGAACGGGCGCCGACGTGCCTGCGCGTCCATGCGCCCACGTTAGAGGCCAGGGAGGGGAGAGGTCCCTGCTACCTTGATACCAGGGGTCTGTCGGCGGCAAAGGTAAAGGAGCTCAAGGCGGCCTACCTCGATATGTACCCGAACCTGGTCCTTTACTGGGCAGCCAACGGCATTGACCCTGCGGTCGAGCCGGTAGAGATAGAAGGCACCGAGCCGTACCTCGTAGGCGGGCACTGCCAGGCCGGTTACTGGGTGGAGGAAGACCGGCGGACGACCTTGGAGGGGCTTTATGCCGCCGGGGACGTGGCCGGCGGAGCACCCTATAAATTCGTGAGCGGCTGCTGGGCCGAGGGGGCTATTGCCGCGCGGGCGGCGGCCGCGTATGCGGCCCGAGTGGATTTGTCGGAGCCGGAGCCGGAAGAGGTCGCGGCCGAAACGGCGCGGGTATATGCCCCGGCCAGGAGATATGAGGAGGGTGGCGATGGCGTGACGCCGGCAGAAATGGAAGAGCGGCTCCAAAAAATTATGGACCGGTACGCCGGCGGAATCAGTACCTTTTACGCGCTGCACGGCGAGAGCCTGCAAGTGGCCTTGCGAGAGCTGTCCCGGCTACGGGCGCAACTGCCCTACCTGGTGGCGCGCGACCGCCACGAACTGGTAAAGGCTCACGAGGTCATCGACCGTCTGGACGTGGCCGAGGTTCTGGTGCACCACTTGCTCTACCGTCGGGAGACACGCTGGCCCGGCTTCCAGACGCGCTTCGACTACCCGGAGCGCGACGATGCGCACTGGCTCAAATTCGTCAACTCGCGACGCGATCCGGAAACCGGCCGCATTGAAATGTACGAGCGGCCTTACCGCCAGTTGGTCCCCGGGGACCGTTACCGGGGATAGGCAAAGGGGGGTTTCACCATGGGTATTACGGTAAAGGCGGAGCAATGCACCGGATGCGGCCGGTGCGTAGACATTTGTCCCGGCGACCTGCTGGCCCTGTTGCCGCAAGAAGGCAAGGCCTACCTGCGCAGCGCGCGCGATTGCTGGGGATGTATGAGTTGTGTCAAGAGTTGCCCCGAAGGCGCGCTCGAGCGCCGGCTACCCTTTTCACTCGCGGGTTACGGCGCGAGCCTCCGGCCAAAGGTGCACGAGACGCATATTGTCTGGACCCTGCGCTACCCGAGCGGCGAGGTTGAAGAATTCGCAGTCAAGACGAGAGAGCACCCGGGGCGGGCTTGATCGCGCCGCGTGGAACAGGGGCGACAAAAAGCAAGACCGTTGACAGGGAGGGAAAGACGATGATCGAGGAACTGGTACCCCCTCACGGTGGCCGGCTGGTGAACCGGGTGCTGACGGGGGAAGAACGCGCCGCCGCGCTGGCGCGGGCCATAACCCTGCCCCGGATACGCCTGGACCGCTGGTCCGCCTCCGACCTGGAAATGATTGCCGTTGGCGCCTTCAGTCCGCTTGAGGGTTTCCTCACCCGGGCCGACTACAACGCGGTAGTCGAGGAAATGCACCTTGCCGGGGGCCTGGCCTGGAGCCTCCCCGTGACCCTGGCAGTGGACACAGAGGAGGCTGCGGGACTGGTGGAGGGAAGGGAAGCGGCACTGGTCGGCGCGGAACAGGAAATTCTCGGCTTGCTCTTGCTTGAGGAAAAGTACCGCTACGACCGGGAACGCGAGGCGCGGCTGGTTTTTCGCACCCTTGACCCCGCCCACCCCGGGGTGGCGCGGCTCTTGCGCCGGGGAGAGGTGCTGCTGGGCGGCAAGATATGGCTGCTTAACCGGCCGCAGTGTCCTTTTCCCGCCTACCGGCTCGATCCGGCGGAAACGAGGGCGGTCTTCCGGCAGCGCGGCTGGTCGCGGGTCGTCGGTTTCCAGACGCGCAACCCCGTGCACCGGGCCCACGAGTACATCCAAAAATGCGCCCTGGAAATGGCGGACGGACTGCTCTTGCATCCGCTGGTGGGTGAAACCAAAGAGGACGACCTGCCAGCCACGGTGAGGGTGCGGAGCTATGAGGTGCTCCTGAACGAATACTACCCGCGAGATAGGGTCGTGCTCGCGATATTCCCGGCTGCGATGCGCTATGCCGGTCCGCGGGAGGCGGTGTTCCACGCGCTGGTGCGCAAAAACTACGGCTGCAGCCATTTCATCGTCGGCCGTGATCATGCCGGTATTGGCGGCTACTACGGCCCGGACGAGGCGCAACGGGTTTTTGGAGCCTTTTCCCCGGGAGAACTGGGAGTGACCCCGCTCTTTTTCGAAACGGCCTTTTACTGCCGGCGCTGTGGCAGCATGGTTTCCGGCAAGACTTGCCCCCATGACGGCGCCGTACGCCTCGTCTTGAGCGGCACCGAGGTGCGGGAAATGCTGCGCCGCGGGGCAATACCTCCGCCGGAGTTTACCCGGCCCGAGGTGGCCGCCGTATTAATCGAAGGCCTGAAGGAGTACCGCATGCGGCGTTGCCCCATAACGCAACCGGGAAATAGCAGGGGGCTGCAGTCGCGGGAGCAAACCCAGGCCTAGGCCCCAAAACTTGAATTTCCTAAGGGGTGGATTAAGTATGGTCTTGCGTAGTATGCGGCGCTTGCCGCAAGGGCTATGCCTTCTTACCCTCGTTGTCCTGCCGCTGGTAACCGTCTCCTGCACGGCGCACTCGCAAGCACCCGCGCTAGATAAAACTGCGGACCAGGCCGTCGGCCTGCGCGTGGGCTACTTTCCCAATCTTACCCACGGTCAGGCCGTAGTGGGTATTGCCGATGGGACTTTTGCACGGACTCTGGGCCCACAGGTCAGGCTCGAGCCCCGACTTTTCAACGCAGGTCCGTCCCTAATTCAGGCACTCTTGGCCGGCGAGATAGACATCGGTTACGTCGGTCCCGTACCCGCGCTCACGGGCTATCTGCGGACGCACGGGCGCGCCCTGCGCATCATTGCCGGGGCGGCCAGTGGCGGCGCCGTCCTCGTGGTCCGGCCACAGGCCGGCATCGTCTCTGTCGCTGATCTTGGGGCCAGGAAGGTGGCGATACCGCAACTGGGAAATACCCAGGATCTTTCCCTGCGCCACTTCCTGCGCCGGCATGGGCTCGAGGCCACGGAGCGCGGCGGCACGGTGACCGTCATCCCCATGGCCAACCCCGATATCCTCACCTTCTTCCGGCGCCAGGAGATTGACGCCGCCTGGGTGCCCGAGCCCTGGGGCGCAAGACTTTGCAAAGAAGCCGGGGCGCGGGTACTCGTTGACGAAAGAGAGCTTTGGCCCGGCGGCCGCTTCAGTACGGCGGTCGTCGTCGCCCGCAGCGAATTCGTTGTGCAAAACCCCGTGCTGGTAAGCAAATGGCTGGAGGCCCACCTTGCTCTGACGAAGAAACTTCATGACCGGCCGGCCGATGCAGCGAAGCTTCTTAATCGCGAGATCGGGCGTTTAACGGGCAAGCTGCTGCCGCAGGAGATTATTGACGAGGCGCTTACCCGGCTCGAGTTTACCTATGACCCGCTCAAGGAATCCGTCGTGGCTTTCGGCGAGTGGCTTTACGAGGAAGGGTATTTGCGCGGTGTGAAACCGGACTTCGGCGGGATCTTCGCCCTGGAAGTATTAGAGTCTTTGGTCCGGCCGCAGGCGAGGTGAACGGCGTGGAAAGAGTTCTGAGTGCTGAAGCTTCATCCGCCGCCTATCCTGCACCATTGAGGACGGGGGAGGCGCCGGGGCAAGCGGCGGAAGGGAGGAGACCCTGGCGTTCGGTCGTCGGGCGGCAAGGCAAGGCCGAAGCGCCGGAGAAACTGGCCTTGCGCGGGATTGTAAAAAGCTTTCCCCACCGCCGGGGCCGCCTGGTCGCGTTAGAGGAGATCAATTTGTCCGTGAGGGAAGGTGAATTCATCTGCCTGGTAGGGCCTTCCGGCTGTGGCAAGTCAACGTTGCTCCGTCTGATCGCCGGCCTGGAAAAGCCGGACGCAGGTGAAATCAGTATTAACGGCCAGGCAGTGGACGGTCCCGGCGCGGAGCGCGCCATGGTTTTTCAGGAGAACGCCCTTTTCCCCTGGCTGACCGTCCTGGGCAACGTGGAGTTCGGCCTGGCGATGCAGGGTATGGGGAAAAGGGTGAGGCGCGCTCGCGCCATGGAATACCTGGCAATGGTGCACCTGGCGCCTTTTGCCCATCATTACGTACACGAGCTTTCCGGGGGAATGCGCCAACTGGCGGCCATTGCCCGGGCACTCGCCGTCAATCCCGCAGTGTTGCTCATGGACGAACCGTTTGCCTCGCTTGACGCCCAGATCAGGGAAATGCTCAACGCGGAGCTTTTGCGCCTCTGGGCAGAGACGGGGAAGACCGTTCTCTTTGTGACCCATAGTGTGCAGGAAGCGGTACGCTTGGCCGATCGGGTGGTGGTTATGACCTACCGCCCTGGCCGCATCAGGGCAATCATTGAGCTGGACCTGCCGCGCCCGCGCGAGGAGGGCGACCCGGGGGTAGTCCGCACCCGCCTGGCCATCGGGCGCCACTTGCGCGAGGAAGTTACCCGCGCGCTCCAGGAGGAAAGGAATCATGCCGGCCGTACTTAGGAAAGCCGCCTTCTTCGCCATCCTCTTACTCTTTTGGCAAGGGGCGTGCAGCCTCCAATTCTGTCCGGATTACCTTCTCCCCGCGCCGTGGCAAGTGGTCGCCAGCCTCGCTCAGGGTTGGCGCGAGGGTACCTTACTTTACGGCCTGCTGATCAGCCTCAAGCGCATGGGCATCGGCTTTGGCCTGGCAGTCTTGTTGGGCGGCGCCCTCGGCCTGCTTGTGGGCCGGTCGGGGCCGCTCGCCCAGGCCGGGAGGAGCCTTTTGATGGGGCTACAGTCTTTTCCCAGCATTTGCTGGTTTCCCTTCGCCATCATCCTCCTCGGCCTGCAAGAGGGCGCTATTATTTTCGTGGCGGTGATGGGCGCCGTTTTTTCTGCGGCCATCGCCACCCGCGACGGCATAGGCAACTTACCGCGCAACCTTACCGGCGCCGCGCTTACCCTGGGCGCGCGCGGTTGGCGGCTTTATACCGCGGTGAAACTTCCCGCCGCCTTGCCCGGCATCATCACCGGATTGAAACAGAGCTGGTCCTTTACCTGGCGTTCTTTGATGGGGGGTGAACTGCTCTTCGGCAACCTTGGTCTCGGGCACCTGCTGATGCAGGCGCGCGATCTGGGGGATATGCCGCGTGTTCTCGGCGTCATGCTCACCATTTTGCTGGTAGGAATGATCATCGAGCAGGGGCTGTTTGCGCGGCTGGAAAGAGCGGTGCAGCGGCGCTGGGGTCTCGAGAGTAATTGAGGGGGTTGGTCGCACTGGCTGATTTCCTTTGGTCAGTTTCGCGGTGAGCTGCAGGGCGACGCCTTGTGCCGAAACATCGCCTAGCTTATAATGGAGCGGGTGAAGGAAGGATGCGCCAGGTACCCGCCTGTTTGCCCTGTTACCTGCGGCAGGTGCAGTCCGTGCTGGAGGTCGCCGGAGCGGACGAGGAGACGGCTTATCAAGTCTTCGCCCAGGTACTGCCCATGTTGGGCGCTCTCGACCGCGAGAAGACCCCGGCGGAAAACTCCACGCTAGTGCTGTTACGTGCCTACGCCGCCCTGGGCCAGGGAGACCCTTTTCGCGCGGCGCGGGCGGCTTCCAACCGCCAGGCCTGGGAATGGTTGGCCCGGTGTGAAAGGAGGGCCACGAAAGCAAAGGATCCCCTGCTCTTTGCGCTTAAAGTGGCCGCGGCCGGGAACATTGTGGACCTGGGCATCCTTAAAGACTTCGACCTGGGCGCAAGTGTCGCCGAGGTGGAAGCGGCGGCTTTTGCCCGCCTGGACTATGACGCCCTCAAGTACTACCTGGAGAAGGCGAAACAGGTGCTGGTGGTCGGCGACAACAGCGGCGAAATCGTTTTGGACAGGCTGTTATTGCGTACATTGGGCCGGGAGGGGCGGCGCGTCCTCTACGCGGTCAAGGCGGGGCCGATGCTTAACGACGCCACGCGGCAGGATGCGGCCGAGGCCAGGCTGGGGGAACTGGCAGAAGTAA